>NZ_CP038141.1:1950000-2163214 GCF_006542355.1 Swingsia samuiensis
GTGTAAGAGGCGAACCCGGGGAACTGAAACATCTCAGTACCTGGAGGAAAAGACATCAACAGAGATTCCGCTAGTAGTGGCGAGCGAACGCGGAGCAGGCCAGTGCCATGTTAATGATAAGCAGAACGGTCTGGAAAGTCCGGCAATAATGGGTGATAGCCCCGTATGCGTAATGCATTGATATGGACTTGAGTAGGGCGGGGCACGTGAAACCCTGTCTGAACATGGGGGGACCACCCTCCAAGCCTAAATACTCCTTAGTGACCGATAGTGAACAAGTACCGTGAGGGAAAGGTGAAAAGCACCCCGATAAGGGGAGTGAAAGAGACCTGAAACCGGACGCCTACAAGCAGTCGGAGCCTCATATGGGGTGACGGCGTACCTTTTGTATAATGGGTCAGCGAGTTTCTGTTTGCAGCGAGCTTAAGCCGATAGGTGTAGGCGTAGCGAAAGCGAGTCTGAATAGGGCGCATGAGTTGCTGGCAGAAGACCCGAAACCGAGTGATCTAGCCATGGCCAGGCTGAAGGTGCGGTAACACGCACTGGAGGGCCGAACCCACGCCTGTTGAAAAAGTCGGGGATGAGCTGTGGCTAGGGGTGAAAGGCCAATCAAACTCGGAGATAGCTGGTTCTCCGCGAAATCTATTGAGGTAGATCGTCGGGTGTTTACCCTGGGGGGTAGAGCACTGGATGGGCTAGGGGGGCCCAAAGCCTTACCAAACCTAACCAAACTCCGAATACCCAGGAGTATAGCCCGGCAGACAGACAGTGGGTGCTAAGGTCCATTGTCGAGAGGGAAACAGCCCAGACCACCAGCTAAGGCCCCTAAATCGTGGCTAAGTGGGAAAGGATGTGGGGATTCCAAAACAACCAGGAGGTTGGCTTAGAAGCAGCCATCCTTTAAAGAAAGCGTAATAGCTCACTGGTCTATTAGAAACCCTGCGCCGAAAATGTAACGGGGCTCAAGCCACGTGCCGAAGCTGTGGGTGCATACATTAGTATGCGCGGTAGCGGAGCGTTCCGTAAGTCTGCGAAGGAGACGGGGTGACCCTCTCTGGAGATATCGGAAGTGCGAATGCTGACATGAGTAGCGACAAACAGTGCGAGAAACACTGTCGCCGAAAGTCCAAGGGTTCCTGCGCAAGGTTAATCCACGCAGGGTGAGCCGGCCCCTAAGGCGAGGGCGAAAGCCGTAGTCGATGGGAACTAGGTGAATATTCCTAGGCCTGCCAGAAGTGACGAATGGAAAATGTTGTCTGTCCTTAACGGATTGAACAGGCTTTTTGACCATTCCAGGAAAGAGCTCTGGCATATAGACCGTACCCGAAACCGACACAGGTGGACTGGTAGAGAATACCAAGGCGCTTGAGAGAACGATGCTGAAGGAACTAGGCAAATTGCTCGTGTAACTTCGGGATAAACGAGACCCATTGGTGGGCAACCATCAGTGGGTGGCACAGACCAGGGGGTAGCGACTGTTTAGTAAAAACACAGGGCTCTGCGAAATCGAGAGATGACGTATAGGGCCTGACGCCTGCCCGGTGCCGGAAGGTTAAGAGGAGATGTGCAAGCGTTGAATCGAAGCCCCGGTAAACGGCGGCCGTAACTATAACGGTCCTAAGGTAGCGAAATTCCTTGTCGGGTAAGTTCCGACCTGCACGAATGGCGTAACGACTTCCCCACTGTCTCCAGCATCGGCTCAGCGAAATTGAATTCCCCGTGAAGATGCGGGGTACCCGCGGTCAGACGGAAAGACCCTATGAACCTTTACTGCAACTTTGCAGTGGCATCAGGAAAATTCTGTGTAGGATAGGTGGGAGGCTTTGAAGCCGGGGCGCCAGCACCGGTGGAGCCATCCTTGAAATACCACCCTGAATTTTTCTGATGTCTAACCGAGACCAGTAAGCCTGGTCCGGGACCCTGCATGGTGGGCAGTTTGACTGGGGCGGTCGCCTCCCAAAGTGTAACGGAGGCGCGCGATGGTGGGCTCAGGCCGGTCGGAAACCGGCTGTTGAGTGCAATGGCATAAGCCCGCCTGACTGTGAGAGTGACAGCTCGATCAGAGACGAAAGTCGGCCATAGTGATCCGGTGGTCCCACGTGGACGGGCCATCGCTCAACGGATAAAAGGTACTCTAGGGATAACAGGCTGATCTCCCCCAAGAGTCCACATCGACGGGGAGGTTTGGCACCTCGATGTCGGCTCATCACATCCTGGGGCTGGAGCAGGTCCCAAGGGTTCGGCTGTTCGCCGATTAAAGTGGTACGTGAGCTGGGTTTAGAACGTCGTGAGACAGTTCGGTCCCTATCTGCCGTGGGTGTAAGAGACTTGAGAGGATTTGTCCCTAGTACGAGAGGACCGGGATGAACGCACCTCTGGTGCACCGGTTGTCGCGCCAGCGGCACAGCCGGGTAGCTAAGTGCGGACGGGATAACCGCTGAAAGCATCTAAGCGGGAAACCCACCTCAAAACGAGGTCTCATAGAGCCGTGATAGACCATCACGTTAATAGGCCGGGTGTGAAAGTGCAGCAATGCATGCAGCTAACCGGTCCTAATCGCTCATACCTCTCACATCAACACATGCACAGAAATCAGTCACACTCCTCATTCAATACACCAACCCAATCACCACCCTCTCATGATAGGGTGAGCTAGAAGACCTGGTGGCTTTGGCGAGGGATCTACACCCGATCCCATCCCGAACTCGGACGTGAAAACCCTCAGCGCCTATGATACTGCACCTTAAGGTGCGGAAAAGTCGGTCGCCGCCAGGTCCCCTAGCTTACCCTCAATCCTCACCAACATATCCACCAGCGCGGGGTGGAGCAGCCCGGTAGCTCGTCAGGCTCATAACCTGAAGGCCGCAGGTTCAAATCCTGCCCCCGCAACCAATCCCCCATCAAAATCTAAAGCACCACAGCCACATCAGATAATGATGAAGCTGTGTCATTTAACGTGATAAATCTCACCTACTTGACTGAGGTGAGATTTATCTAAAAGTATATGTGGGCTAAGAGAAACTAGTCGTTATTTTTAAAATATTCGTCTTCTTCTTTACGTGTTCCGAAGGGAACTTCTTGTTTATCATCTAGCTCATTCATGCTTCCACCAGGGTTCCCCAGATTTTCTTGAAGCTTAGCTTCTTCAATGGGTTGGCCTTCAGGACCGATACGCACTGGAGATTTAACAGGAATTTGCCCTGCATCTGGGTTGCTTTCCATTCCAATAAGGTCGGAAGCTTGTTCCATATAAGCTTCAGGACCACTAGTGGGCTTACCATCCGCTTCCCATAGTTCTTTTGCTTTAGCACGAATGCGTTTTTGTTTTTGTGGGCTATCTTCTAGAGGATTATCCATCTTTGATCTCACAGAGGCTAAAGGTTAAGCACCACGAAGTGGTGCTGTTGATAATGCTTTTGTGTTATTTAGGTTGCAGGGTCGATAGCGACGACAGCTTCCGTAGTTAGAACGCGAAATATAAAGCTCTCTTGAATGTACAGTTCGACTGTGTCAGCGGTGTGACCAAGGTAGCCAATGGAGAAGTCCTGTCCGATATCAAGGGCTAGGTCTCCGCCGCGCATTGAAACAATGAACGCACCTTCAATTGCTGGAGCCCAGATAAGTTGGCCATCAATAATTTTCTCGATGTGTTTACGGATGGGGTAGCCGTCATCATCAGTGCTGTTAACAGCAAGAAAAGCTTGAGCGCCTAAAACAATAGAATAAGGGCCGTTTACTCCAGAGAGACGGAGCTCATTTAATGCTTCAGCGATAACGCGTGGATAATCCTGTACAGAGCGAGGAAGTTTAAGCTTTTGATTGGAAGATACTTCACGAATGCCTTTGATCCCAGCGGCATCGTAACCATTGAAAATGGCACGATCTTCTGCAAAGGCGATGGCTTGTGCGGCATCTTTAACAGGCTGCCAGTCTGAATCTTGTGACCCACGTTCGACAGCGTCAATTTCCTCACGCGAAAGGGTGAAAGGAACGCGGAGTTCTACAAGAGGCATAACTTCACGCTTTACAGCGTAAATACCATTTTGAGGTGAGCTGATTTTGCTGGCACGTCCTGTGCCTACAGCGGCAAGGGAGAGCCCTTGAGGCTCAGATGTATCCACAACACGTCTGCCAGCAAGGTTGCGTCTGATCGTGCGGGAGGCTTCTTCTTCAATTTCAGCCCAAGCGGCACTTGAGATAGGGGCAAGATGACGGTGGAGGTTATTCATGATTTTTACGTCCTTCTTATTTGAGAGACCCTATGCCTAAAGATGAGTTGTCTTTGTTTTGAGATTTAGGTTGTTCATCAGACAGGGGTTGGGTGGTGTAATCAGGCGCATCATCAAGGAATTCAGCCGTCGGGATGAAGAATAATGTTCCTGTAACGGCCGTGCTAACATCAAGTAAGCGGTCATAATTCCCTGGTGGCTTTCCGACAAACATATTTTGCAGCATTTGTTCTGTTCGTGCTGGTGAACAGGAATATCCTATAAAGTAGGTACCAAATTCTCCCTTGCCAACCTCTCCGAAAGGCATATTTGCCCGAACAATTTGAAGTTGCTCACCATTTTCTTCAATATTGGTGAGGACGTTATGCGCGTAGCTTTTTTTTGCATCATCAGCTTGTTCTATATCTGAAAGTTTTTTACGGCCGATGATATCTTCTTGGGTTTCTGTTGGCATCGCATTCCATTTCTTCATATTATGAAGATATTTCTGGACGATGACGTAACTTCCACCTTTAAAATCTATATCCTCATCACCGATCAAAGTGGAGTCTAGCGCAGCTTGGCCGGATGGGTTTTCTGTACCATCAACGAAGCCGAGAAGGTCTCTCTCGTCAAAATATTTGAAACCGTGCACTTCATCTACGACCGTCGCAACATTTTCTAGTCTTGATACAAGGGTTGAAGCTAAGTCAAAGCACAGGTCCATACGTGCTGCACGAATATGGAATAGCAGATCACCGGGAGTGGAAGGTGCGTGGTGAACACCGTTAATTTCTCGAAAAGGGTGTAAGTTTTTAGGCTTTGGGTTACCAAATACGATGTCCCAAGCGGAAGATCCTATGCCTGTGATACAAGAGAGTTCTCCCTCTGGAATACGAAAACCAACACCTCGTACGAGCGAGGATATATCTCCCAAAACATCACGGACTTGCGCTCCAGTTTCGTTTTGATCGCCTTCATTCAGGGTTAAAACGAGAAACAGAGCAGCCTTGGTTAATTTTGCGTCAACAGGTTGATGAGGGTTAGTCAAGGGATGGAAACTCCTTTTTGGGATTGATTAAATGTGATTATAGGAACGCACCATAGGAACGTCCGAGTTCAGTAAAAGTATGATATGGTATAATTAATTTAGATGGAAATATTCTCTTTGCGAGATTTATTAGATTAGGGGCGTTTATATGCTTCAAGATGAAATTATTCAGAGAGTACATTTATTGCTTGCAGCTGGAGGGCGTAAAATTTTGGGTATTGCTGGAGCGCCTGGTGCAGGAAAGTCTACTTTGGCAAAAATGTTGGTTCAAGAGTTTGGTCAAAATATTGTTGTGGTACCCATGGATGGTTTTCATTTGGCTAATGAAGAGTTGCTTCGTTTAGGTCGAAGAGAGAGAAAAGGGGCGCCAGATACTTTTGATAGTGCAGGGTATGTTACTTTGCTTCAACGAATACGGTTGCGCAATGAAGAACAGACTGTATATGCCCCAGCTTTTCACCGTGAAATTGATCAGGCTGTTGCTGGAGAAATAGCGGTGGAGCCTAATGTCCCGTTGATTATTACGGAAGGAAATTATCTTCTTCTTCAAGACGGATGTTGGAGTAAAATACGCCAATATTTGGATGAAGTATGGTTTATGGATGTAGCCACTGAGCAACGCCAAGCACAGCTGTTGGCGCGCCACATGCGTTATGGACGAACGCGTGAGGAGGCTTTGGCTTGGATTGAAAAAACGGATGAGCCGAATGCCCGTCAAATTATGCGTACGGCACATTTAGCTGATTATCATGTGCCGTGGTCAATGCTTAAAGATGAACAAAATTGATTATAGGTAGAATAGAATATATAAGGCCGTATCTTTTTTATATTTGATTGTGGTTGTAATACGATGTCTGTTGTTTGTCCCCAGTGTAGTTTAGAAGAAAATCATATACAGAATGGCAATTATATTTGTGATGTCTGTGGCTATGAATGGCCAGCAGAGCATGCAGATAGCGAAGAAAGTCAAGAAGATGTTGTCCGTGACGCTAATGGCATTATTTTAGCCAATGGTGATACGGTTGTTGTTATAAAAGATTTAAAAGTTAAGGGTTCCTCTACGACTTTAAAAGTAGGAACCAAAATTAAGAATATTCGCCTTCGTGGAGGAGACCATGCTGTTGAAGCAGGAGGGTATATGTTGAAGGCTGAATTTTTACGAAAAGTTTAAATCATTCATATGAGAGAAGGGAGGAATGGGAATGCCCATTCCTTAGTATTTAAAAAGCATAATTTCCGGGGCCTGCCATGGCAAGAATAATTAACCCCCCGGTGATACTAATATTTTTATAAAAATGAAGCCATAAGCCATATTCTTTTTCTTCTGATGCGCTCCAGTAATTATGACCTAAATAAGCAGTTATAAGAGTATGCATTGCAAGAATAAGGGCGCTTGAGGTGCAGTAAACGCCCAAAACAATACAACTTCCCAAAATAAGTTCTACAGCAATGGCTCCTGCTGCAGATAATTTAGGAAATGGAATTTTAAGAGACGCGACATAGTCTACTGTGTTTGAAAAACGTTTGAGTTGGCGTACTCCAACAGCAAGGAAAAAGGAAGCAATGAGTATCCTTCCTAAAAGGAAGCCAAGATCACTTAGGTTAATGAGATCATTTAGATCAGGCATAAGCATCAGAATACATCCACTGCCCCTCTGATAATGAGATTTATCAGAGGGGTTTAATCATTAAACAGCAGCCATCAAAGCAGCATTACCGCCAGCCGCAGTTGTATTTGTGCTGGAAGAACGCTCACTGACGAGCCATTCTAGAGGGTATGTGCCATCTGTTGGGGATGGAACATATAGATTAATGATTGCACCTTCGCGGGTAGCAAGCATCTGAGCTAATTCTGTGCGCTCTTTTTCGCTACCATTAAATAGAGCGATATCAACCTGATTAGAAGGTACAAATGGCAGAATGACGGTTGTCAAACTGGCTGGCACAGGGGGAAGACGGCGTAAAACATCAGGTGGAACCAGACATTTGTTACCCGTAGCAAGTGCTGCCATAATTTGTTTACAAACATCAGTTGTGCTTGGTCCTGCACAAAGAATAGAACCGCGTGCTGAGAGGGTATAGATGTTATCCTCTCCAACAGGGCCTGGTAAGACAACTTCTGTGCCAAGAGGCGTGAAGGAAGGGACGGGCACTTCCTCTGCGTCTTGAAGAGCTACTTGCAGCCAGTTAGCAAAAACATGCGCATTTCTTGGAACAAAATGTTGGAAGTCCCTTGGTAATGGTGATGTTGTTGCGAGCAGTCGGCGCAAATAGAGTGGACCACCAGCTTTTGGGCCCGTACCTGATAAGCCATGGCCACCAAAAGGCTGAACCCCTACAATAGCCCCCACGATGTTACGGTTTACATAAACGTTACCAGCATGGGAGCGTTCGGTAACCGCAGCAATAGATTGTTCAATACGAGAGTGAATGCCGAATGTAAGAGCATAACCCGTATTGTTAATATCTTCCATCAGCTTATCGAGTTCATTCCGTTTGTAACGGATGACATGTAGGACAGGACCGAAAACTTCACGTTTTAAAGCGTGAATATCATCAATCTCAATGATGGTAGGTGGGACAAAGGTTCCTTTATCACATTCATCTTGAGGTTCAGTTTGGAAAACATTGTAGCCTGCAGCACGCATATCTTCGATATGCTTGAGAATGTTATCGCGAGCTTCTTCAGATATAACAGGTCCAACATCTGTTTCCAGAAGGGATGGATTGCCTGTACGTAGCTGCTCCATTGCTCCTTTAATCATGCGAAGGACACGATCAGCACTGTCTTCTTGCAGGGCAAGAATACGAAGAGCACTACAACGCTGACCCGCACTGTCGAATGCAGAAGACAACACGTCAATAACAACCTGCTCAGCAAGAGCCGAACTATCGACGATCAGAGCGTTCTGGCCACCTGTTTCTGCAATGAGCGGAACTGGAGCTCCATCAGGGTTCAGGCGTGTAGAAAGTTGCTTTTGAATAATACGAGCAACTTCTGTAGACCCTGTGAAGAGAACACCGCGGACACGTTTATCGGCGACAAGCTGACCACCAACTTCGCCTGCGCCAAGAACTAACTGAACAACTTTTTTAGGCATTCCCGCTTCATGGAGTGCATTAATAGCTTCCCATGCGATAAGAGATGTCTCTTCTGCAGGTTTTGCTAGGACGCTATTACCAACAGCAAGAGCTGCAGAGATCTGACCAAGGAAGATCGCAAGAGGGAAGTTCCATGGGCTGATACAGACGACAGGCCCTAAAGGTTTATCGCCATCTTCATGTTGTTCTCTACGTATCTGGACGGAGTAATAACGAAGGAAATCTACAGCTTCGCGGACTTCAGCGACAGCATTGGCATAAGTTTTACCTGCCTCACGAACAAGAATTCCCATAAGGCGCAGAATATCAGCATCGAGAAGGTCTGCTGCTTTTTCAAGAATATTTGCTCTTTCAGCAACAGGTGTTTTGCTCCATTCCTCAAAACCGGAAATAGAATCTGCAATAGCTTTATCGACGTTCTCTTTGGTGGTGTAGCTGATTTCACCAAGGACGTCGTCTTTATTGGCTGGGTTGAGAACTTTGATGTCGCCCTTGTTAGGAAGTTTTACTGGTTTTTCAAGGGCAGCCTTGAGGTCACGAATAGTATTTTCATTCGTTAGGTCAAGACCGGTAGAGTTACGGCGCTCTGGTTGGTAGATATCCAGTGGCAAAAGAATGCCAGTAGGTTCTTCACCTTGTTCTGCTTGAGTAACAGGATCCATAACAAGTTCGTCAATGGAGACTTCTTCACTTTGGATACGGTTAACAAAGGAAGAGTTAGCACCATTTTCGAGAAGACGGCGAACAAGATAAGCCAGAAGTGTTTCGTGCGTACCAACAGGAGCATAGATACGGGTTGGACGACTGAGCTTATCTGCCCCGACGACTTCTTTATAAAGAGCTTCACCCATTCCATGTAGGCACTGGAACTCATAACGATCGTCTGAGAATTCAGGGCCAGCCATCACATAAATGCTGGCAAGAGTTTGGGCGTTATGGGTTGCGAATTGCGGGAATACCGCATCAAGCGATTCAAGCAATTTTTTCGAGCAGGCAAGGTAGGAAATGTCAGTATGCACTTTACGTGTAAAGACAGGGAAATCTGACAAGCCTTCAACTTGAGCACGTTTAATTTCGCTATCCCAGTAAGCTCCTTTGACGAGACGGATCATGAGACGGCGTCCCGTTTCACGAGCTAATGCGATGATCCAGTCAAGAACGAAAGGTGCACGTTTCTGATAGGCCTGCACAACAAAGCCTAGTCCGTTCCAGCCTTTTAAGGATGGGTCAAGGCATAGTGATTCGAGAAGGTCTAAAGAGAGCTCAAGGCGATCAACTTCTTCAGCGTCAATATTAAAACCAATATTATATTGGCGGGCCAAGCGGGCAAGGGATGTAACGCGTGGAAGAAGTTCGCTTAAAACGCGTTCACGCTGTAATCTATTATAACGTGGGTGAAGAGCGGAGAGCTTAACAGAAATACCTGGACCACGATAAGGGCCAGCATCTTGAGATGCTTTGCCGATAGCATGAATAGCTGTTTCATAATCCCGGTAATAGCGATCAGCATCTATTGCCGTTGTGGCTGCTTCACCAAGCATGTCGTAAGAATAGCGGAAGCCCTTAGCAACAAGAGGTTTACTCTTTTTTAGTGCTTCTTCAATTGTTTGGCCTGTGACAAACTGCTCCCCCATAAGGCGCATTGCCATATCAACGCCTTGACGGATAACAGGCTCACCAAAGCGTTGGATAACGTTTGCTAGGCTTTTGTTAAGGCCTTTTTTCTGACCGGGGGAAAGGAGCTTTCCAGAAAAAATCAAACCCCATGTGGCAGCATTAACGAAGATTGAAGAATCTTTGCTAATGTGATGGTGCCAATGGCCCGTACCAATTTTGTCTTTAATAAGGGCATCACGCGTGGCGTTATCTGGAATACGCAAAAGCGCTTCTGCCAGACACATGAGAGCCACACCCTCTTGTGTCGACAGGTCGTATTCCTGAACAAGGCCCTGAACAATACCAGGAGTGCCTGCATGCCGAAGTGCGGTTACAAGCTTACGAGCAATGCGCTTGGTTAGATCAGCCTGCTTCCCTTCCAATGTTGCCTCTGTGGCGAGAGTGGAAACACATTCCATCTCCGGGGCAAGAGTATGATCTGTAATCGCTTGGCGTAGAGCGGAGCGAGTAGGAACAGCGTTTGAAAGAGAAGAGAAAGGTGATGTCATACGCGCCACAGTTTAGACTAGAGTTATTACAAACTCATAGGAAGACTTAAAGAAAATTGGTAATGGAAAATGATCCATATGAGAAAATTATATTCTGTTATATGAAAAATGGGAAGATATAATTTGGATAGAGGTAATTGAGTGGATGACGTTGATCGCAGAATTCTAAGGCATCTTCAGAAGAATGGCCGTATGACCAATATAGAGCTGTCACGTTTAATTTTTCTTAGTCCTGCTGCAACATTGGAGCGTGTAAGAAAGCTCGAAAGTGCAGGGATTATTCGGAATTATATGGCATGTCTGGATCCTAAGGCGGTTCAGCTTGGGCTTCTTGTTTTTGTTCAGGTGACATTGGACCGCAGTAATCCAGATATTTTTGAGGCCTTTTCGAAGGCTGTTCGGTCTATTCCACAAGTGACCGAATGTTATATGATTACCGGCGGCTTTGATTATTTATTGAAAGCCCGTGTCCGGGATATGAAAGCATACCGAAATTTTTTGGGGAAAACCCTTACAAAATTGCCTGGGGTACGCCAGACCAATACTTATACTGTTATGGAAGAAGTAAAAGCAGATCCTGAATTGCCAATATAATGGTTAGTCAAGAAGGTAGCATTGAATGAACCGTTTGAGCCGTCGTCATTTTATGATGGGAAGCATGGTATGTGCTTGTTTCGATTCGGAATCAGTTCGGGCGAAAGAAGTGTATAACTTGCCTCAGGCAGATCAGCTCTTACGGAAAGCAGTCGATGCACACAAAATACCTGGAGCCGTTTTAGCTGTTGGGTTTAACGGAAAGTGTGTGCATCGGTATGTCTATGGCTGTCGCGCATTAGTACCCGATGCTGAACCTATGACGTGGGATACGGTGTTTGATATGGCATCGTTAACGAAACCCACCATGACAGCCTTAGCTGTGATGCAACTGGTGGAAACAGGGCAGTTAGAATTAGATAAGCCCGTCAGTAAGTATTTTCCTGATTTTGCGGTAAACGGAAAAGAGGCGATTACGCTTTGGCTCTTGATGACGCATTATTCAGGCTTGCCCCCAGATTTGCCACTTAATTATGATTGGTCAGGCAAAGAGATAGCCGTAAGCCTAGCTATGCAGTCTGGGGTGATTAACGCCCCGGGGACTAAATTTGTTTATAGCGATATTAATTATATTGTTTTGGGATTACTGGTGGAGAAGGTGAGTGGCCAACCGCTGAACGTATATGTGAAAGAGCATATTTTATCTCCATTAGGTATGGTGCATTCAGGCTATTTACCTGAGAGGGATGAACAATCAATCATCGCACCGACGCAATATGATGATCATGGGGTGATGTTGCGCGGCATTGTGCATGATCCAACAGCACGAAGAATGGGTGGAGTTGCGGGACATGCAGGATTGTTCTCAAATGCAGGAGATATGTGTTTATATGTTCAGGCGTTGCTTGATCGACTGGCCGGACGAGCAAGTCGTTTCCCGCTAAAACGAGAAACACTGCAACTTATGGTAACGCCACAACAGCCACCGGGAAAGAAAGATCTGCGAGGTTTAGGATGGGATATTGCCACGCATTATTCGACACCTAGAGGGGATCTATTTTCAGATAAGTCTTTTGGTCATACAGGATTTACAGGGCCTTCTGTATGGATTGATCCCGTAGATGAAAGATATGTGTTGATTTTGACAAATCGTGTTCATCCTTCGGGAGGGCAAAGTATCGTTAAACTTCGGTATGAAGTGGCTTCAGCCGTTGCGAGGGGCTTGTGATCATTCATTTATAGAGTGTAGTGTCAGTAAAAAATCACGAATATGTGACTTTATCTGATGTTTTAAGGGGGACCCATGGCAAATATTTTAGCATTGCTCGCAGATGCTATGGTTTTTGTTTTCTTGCCATGGGTTTTGTGGCGTCTTTTACGCAAAACATTCCCGATCGTTATTTTGCCTATTCTTATTGGCATTATGATGGCGGTTTGGCACGTTCCTGTTGAAAAAATTGGCATCCCATCGACATATGGAACATATATAGGTTGGGCGGCAGTTCTTGTCCTTGCTTTTACCGCCGGACTTGAAATGTGGCAGGCTCCGATTGGTAAAAAAGCGGATAATGTACCGGATGCATCATTAAGTCGTTTGCTACTGGGGGCGGCTGTAGCATTAGGCGGCCCCTTTATTGTCGGTACTATCTTTGCACGTGAGTATCTTTTAACACTTCATGGATGGCATGTTGAACAAGCAAAGCCGTGGGTCAGCGCGGCTGCATTGGGTTTATGCATTGGGGTGAGTGCGCTTCCAGTTTTGATAGGAATTGTGAGAGAACTTAAACCATCTCAAAAACCGTTAGGCCAACTGGCCTTGAAGCTGGCGGTTATTGATGATGCTGTTTTATGGATTGGGTTGGCTTTGCTTCAAGTAGCAGAAAAAGGACCTTCTGCTTTAAAAGCATGGACAGGGATGGAAGTGGTAGCGATTGCCCTTCTTATAGGATTGGCAGTCTTTGGGAACTGGGCCTCAAAAAAATTAAAAAACCCACCATCATATGTGATCTGGCTGACCGTTCCTGTTTATTTAGTAGCGGGTTCATGGGCGAGCATGCAGTTGGGATTACATGAATTGATTGGTGCTTACTTTGCTGGGGCAACGATGCCTCCTGCTTGGGTGCGGCGTTTACCAGTTGAGGAGGTGGGCAGTTTTTCCCTTATCTGGTTAGCTCCGATGTTCTTTGGTCATAGTGGCCTTCATATTAATGGGGATGCTCTTACATGGCCGTCTATTATTGCATCTATTATGCTGGTGTTTGTATCGATCATATCAAAAATTGGGGCAGTTTATTTGTACCCACCTGCTTCTGGCTTAAAGGTTAGGCAAGCATTAGGTTTGGGGGTTTTACTTCAGTGTAAGGGCTTAATGGAGATTGTTGCAGCCACGATTTTCCATGCACAAGGTATGATTTCTGACTTCGCTTTTGCTTCATTGATGGTTTTAGCTGTTGTATCGACGACTTTGACAGGGCCAATGTTCAAGCTTGTTTATCGAGATTAAGGGTCTCCATCCTCTTAATGTGATTGGAAGTCTGAAGGATAATCGTTACATTTCGCAGAGTGTTATTTTTGAACGTCAGTTTAAGAAAGTAAATATATGTCAAATGCAATGATGGCTGACCATATTGTACGTGCGCCTGGATTTATTGCAGCTCTTGATCAGAGTGGAGGCTCAACACCGAAAGCTTTGGAGCAATATGGTATTAAGCCGGATGCTTATTCAAATGATGAAGAGATGTTCCGTTTGATGCATGAGATGCGTGTGCGGATCATCTCTTCTCCTGTATTTAAAGAACATAAGATTTTAGGTGCTATTCTTTTTGAAAAGACGATGGATGGGACTGTTGGTTCAACGCCTGTTCCAACCTATTTGTGGGAAAAATGCCAGATTGTTCCTTTCCTTAAGATTGATAAAGGATTGGAAGAAGAAAAGAATGGCGTTCAATTGATGAAGCCTATTCCGGGATTAGATGCTCTTTTGAACAGAGCGGCTAAACTTGGTGTCTATGGGACGAAAGAGCGCTCTGTTATTCGTCTGGCGAACCCTGAGGCAATTAAAGAAGTCGTAAAGCAGCAATATGAGATTGCAGCACAGGTGGCTTCTCATGGGCTTGTACCTATTCTTGAGCCAGAGGTTTTAGTGAAGAGTCCAGAAAAAGCTAAAGCTGAACAAATCTTGCATGATGAACTCAAAAAAGGCTTGGATGCTCTTGCTGGTGATTATCCTATCATGCTGAAAATTACATTGCCTGAAAAACAGGATTTGTATGCAGATTTGATTAAACACCCACGTATGCAGCGTGTCGTTGCCCTATCTGGGGGGTACCCTTTAGATCAAGCATGTGAGAAATTAAGAGAAAATAAAGGCGTGATTGCTAGTTTCTCTCGTGCATTATTAGACAAATTGCGTGTGGATCAGACCGATGCAGACTTTAATCAAGCACTGAGCACGGTTGTTGATCAGATTTATGATGCATCTGTTCATAAAGTATAATTTTTAAGGCGTATATCTCATGCTCTGCATTATCAAAATTGCAGAGCATATTTTTAGAGGAAATTTATTATGAAAACGACTTTATGGTTAATCCGTCATGGTGAAACAGAATGGAGTTTAAGTGGGCAACATACAGGGCGGACAGATATTCCCTTAACAGAGAATGGCCGTCAGCAGGCTCTTTCCTTGGTGCCTCGTTTAGAAGGACAGAAGTTTGACCATATTTTCACCAGCCCTTTGCAACGAGCGAAAGAGACATGCCAACTGTCAGGTTTAGGTAGCCGTGCGCAGATTGAGCCAGATTTGCTCGAATGGGATTATGGGATTTATGAAGGTCGTAAAACAGCTGAAATTGTAAAAGATGAGCCCGGTTGGTCTTTATGGACGTCCGACATGAAAAATGGCGAAACGGCAGCTCAGGTTCAAGAGCGAGCAACACGTTTGATTAATAAGCTTCAGAGTATTGGTGGAACGATCGCTTTATTTGCTCATGGGCATATTTTGCGTAGTTTGATTGGTGTTTGGGCTCAAAACGATATTAAATTAGGAAAACATATTCTTTTAGACACGGCCTCGATTTCTATTTTAGGTTTTTACCGTGAAGATCGAGTTATTCGTAAGTTGAATGCTTGATCCTGATTTAAATCGAGTTCCTCTCCTGCTGGTTCGGCACCCTGAAGTCTTGAATGGTCAAGGGGTATGCTATGGGCGGCAGGAGATGGATTTGGTCAAGGGGTGGGAACAAAAAGCACATAATTTGTTAGAATATGTTCTTAAGTATGATTTCAAAGTTATTTATTCATCCCCTGCGCAGCGTTGTGCACTTTTAGCTAATTTTGTAGCCAAGAAAGCAGGCATAGATTTAAAATACGATGCGCGCTTACAAGAGCTGGACTTTGGAGAGTGGGAAGGAACAAAATGGGAAGACGTTCCGAGAGTTTTTTTGGATGAGTGGGCTGCCACTCCTGAGACATTTCAGATCCCAGGAGGAGAAAATTTACAGGATTTGAGAGTTCGTGTTTTTTCTTTCTGGGAGGAGTGTATTTCTCATTTTCAGATATCCGCTTGTGTCATATCTCATGGAGGGCCGTTACGGTTGCTTTGTGCGTTGGCAGAAAAAAAGCCATTAGATGTTTTGGCTCCTTCTCTTCCTCAAGGGGGGCTGCGGCTATTTTGGCCTAACGCCTGATCCACTGGCGGCGTTCAGGGTTTCGTTTCTCCCACCCCATTCGTTCTAGTTCAGGAGAGCTTGAAGGAGCGACCGGGTATCCAACACAAAGATAAGCAATAAACTCCCAGTTGTCTTCAGCTTCAAGTGCTTTTGCAACGAGATTGGGTTCTAAAATAGAGACCCACCCAATTCCAACCCCTGCAGCGGTTGCTGCAAGCCAGAATGTATGAATGGCCATAACGGTGGACCATGTTGTGGTTGCAGGCATTGTTTGCCGCCCAAGGCCTTGGCCTTGTTTTGTGTTTTTTTCACAAAATACTGCAACATGATGGGGAGCGTCATCCAACCCAGCGAGTTTGAGGGAAGCATAGTTGGAGGCTTGTTCGCCGTCATATCCTTCCAATGCATTTTTGTTGCAGGTTTCAAAGCTTTGACGAATGATAGAACGTTTTTTGGGGCTCTCAACCAGCATAAAACGCCATGGTTCACTTAAACCTACAGATGGCGCGAGAATGGAGGTTTGTAAAAGATCATCAAGGAGATGGTCAGGTAAAGGTTGACGCTGGAAGTGGCGTACATCTCGGCGCCATTTAAAAAGTTCATTCAGCTCTTTTGAAAAATGATGCGAAAAATCAGGTTGTTGCATTGTTTTTCTCTAAAACGTGACTAGCAAGAGCACCAAACACAAGGCCGATTGTACTCCATAAGACCAGCTGCATACCAATAGCGGCCTCCCGAAAGCGCCAAAGGACAACGGCCGGAAAATGAGCAGGGACTTCATTAATATCTGGCATTTGATTTTGAACGAGCCATGTAAGGGAAATGAAAATTAGAGTGGTAATGATCGTTCCATTCCACTTACCGAACCGTTTAATGAGAGGAATGCTACACATTAAGGCTGCTGCGAAAGAGCAAAGTGATAGGATGATAATACCAAAATATGTTTCTGTTCGGTAATTGATTGTTGTGGAAAGCCCTACTGCTGGAGGATTGGGTGGGTATTTCAAATCCGGTAGGAGTACAAAGATAATAAAACTCATCATCGCGATGACGAGCGAGAGCGTACGGGCAGAAAATTGCCCTATTCGGCCATAAGCGAATGAAAAGATAAGAGCAAAAATTCCACCGTAAGCTGTTCCATACATGATGGCAGCTATCAGGAGACCAAAGGATGCTTGTATGGAGCGGCTTACAATCTCTGGTTCAGGAGTAGTCCCAGCAGCTATATCTTGTGCTTTTTCAAAAGCAATCGCGAGGTTTATTTGTGGCTCACCAAAGATTTTTGCAAAAATAAAAGCGAGCAAGGCTCCAATAATGCCTGCAATCATGCCACGTGTTAATAAACGACCGGGCATGATTAGTGGCAGGGGAAACCAAGAAGGTGACGTCCGTCATGTACGAACTCATGCACCGCATGACCAGCAATGAGTGAGGTTGCGCCTTGCTCGGCTCCAACAAAATAAAGAAGGAGCAAACTTAATGTAAGGCCGAAAACTGCCCATGGAATTAAAGTTTTAATAGGAAGTGGACGAGGAGAGGCAACCGCTTTGGAAGAAAAAGCAGAAGAAGAAAAAGCTTTGGTCATGAGAGTAAATTCCAATACGGGATATTGGTTAAAGATTAGGATTTTCTAAAAGAGAAAGTCAACCTTGGAAGTATATGGCGAAGAAGGAGAGGAGTATGCATTCAATGGCGATCGTATTGGCGCCTAAGATATCCCCTGTATAACCAGAGATAAGACGTAAAGCGATAGTGCGTGATAAAGCTGTGATGAGCAGAGTTATGAAATAGGCGGAAAGAGCGGCGCAAGCTGGAAGATTTAATAAAGCAATGCACAGTCCAATAAAACAGCATGCTAAGACATGATCTTTAGTAAGGGATTTGAGTTGGTGGGCAATTCCGTTTTCTCGAGCGGGAGACGTGGTGAAGGGGATAATAGGCAAGGATGTGCGTGCAAGGGCACTCGTTACGATCAAGCTTGGTAAAACAGCGCTAAAAGGAAGAGAGGCAAGTGCTGTTACACGAATACCAAAACTCATGATGAGAGCGAGTGTTCCATAACTACCGATTTGGCTATCTCGCATGATATCGAGACGTCTTGTCTTTTCAAAGCCTCCCCCATAGCCATCTGCGGTATCAGCCAGTCCATCGTCATGGAGTGCGCCAGAGATAAGGATTTGAGAACTTATTCCCCATGTAGCGGCGAGTAAAGGTGATGCATTTTGAGAATATAAAAGGTCAAAAATGCTCCCTCCAATCGCTCCGATCAGACTGCCTATAATAGGCCAACACCATGTAGAGCGTTGAAGAGACCATTGAGAGTGAGAGGTATTAAGCCAATGTGTTGGAAAGCGAGTGAGGAGGCTTAAGGAACAGGCCAGATCTTCTCGGAGATTCAGAAAAGATTTCATGAAGAGGTCTTTTGAGAGATAGAAGCCTCTTCAAAAGTGGCCATTTGAGTATGACAGGCCAAAGCCGCTCTTAAAAGAGGAATAGCTAAAGCTGCACCAGATCCTTCTCCTAAGCGAAGGCCAAGATGCAGGAGAGGGTTAAGAGCCATTTCTTTAGCTAAGCGTTGATGCCCTTTTTCTGCTGAACAATGAGAAAGGCGGGTGTGATCAAGAGCTTTTGAATTGAGCTTGAGCAAAGGCAAGACAGCCGCAGTGCAGATAAAGCCATCAAGTAGAACAGGGATATTGTGGTGCCGAGCGGCGAGTACGGCACCCATAATTGCCGCAAGTTCAAATCCACCTAAAGATTGAGCGACGAGAAGTGGGTCATTTAAGGTATGATGGTGGTGTTGAAGTGCTTGAGAAATAACGTCTGATTTACGCTTTATTCCTGCTTTGTTTATGCCTGTTCCTGCTCCAACCCAGTGGTGGATTTTCCCTCCAAAAAACGCATAGGATAAGGCCGCAGCCGGGGTTGTGTTTCCAATTCCCATTTCCCCCGGACAGAAAAGATCAAGGTTAGG
Source organism: Swingsia samuiensis (assembly GCF_006542355.1). Taxonomy (NCBI): domain Bacteria; kingdom Pseudomonadati; phylum Pseudomonadota; class Alphaproteobacteria; order Acetobacterales; family Acetobacteraceae; genus Swingsia; species Swingsia samuiensis. Next base: position 1,968,702 of record NZ_CP038141.1, read on the forward strand.
AGAGACGGATTGAAAACCAATAGAAACAGCATCAAGAAACTCTGTTTCAGTCATGGCTGGTTGAGTTGTAAAATCAGCAGTTGGCTTTAAATTGTTTAAAGAAATAACGTCAAGGTTTGCTTGAGCATGAGCCGCTAATTGATTTATAGCGGCTCCTTTGGATTTGAAATTTTCCACCATCTGGGCCGTAACATTTGAAGGCCAAGGCGATACGCCATGTTTGGTCACTCCATGATTACCTGCAAATATGGTAATTTGAACATGCTTTAATTGAGGTGAGGATTTTTTTTGCCATTGACCTAACCAAGAGACAAGTTCTTCAAGGCGGCCTAGGCTTCCTAGAGGTTTGGTCAGCTTTGCTTCGCGTTTGGCAATTGCAGTGCTAATATTGTGATCGGATTCAGGCAAAGATAAACAGGCAGCTCTTAATGCAGAAAGGGTCTGAAAAGGCAGAGTTGTTTTTTGAGAAGCCGTACGAGATTGCATTCTTGCCTCTTGGTTCTTTTTAAGAGGGAATGCAAGAAGAAACTTTATAGTTAAGAGCGTTATACGGGAGAGAATATTGGTAAGAAAAGAACATCGTATATCGCTGGTTTTAGGGGGCGCGCGTTCTGGGAAAAGCCGTATCGCAGAAAGTATTGTAACGACTTATCCTAAGCCATGGCTCTATTTGGCGACAGGGCGTGCTTTTGACCAAGAGATGCAAGATCGAATTGTTTTGCATCAACAAGCGCGTGAAGTCGGGTGGCAAACATTTGAAGAGCCTTTTCATATTGCTCAAGTTCTAAATGAGAATTTACATCAGCCGATTTTAGTGGATTGTTTAACCCTGTGGTTGACGAATTTATTGCTGGAAGAAAAAGACGTTCACGCAGAAACAACAAAGCTTTTAGAAGCCGTTCAGAAGCGTAGTGGCCCTACTGTTTTTGTAGGGAATGAGGTGGGGCTGAGCATCGTTCCAGAAAATAGGCTGGTGCGTCGTTTTCGAGATGAAGCAGGTTTGTTGCACCAAAAGATAGGGAGCATAGCCGATCAGGTTTTGTTTGTGGCAGCCGGATTTCCCATAACATTGAAATCATAAGTGAAAAAACGGGCTTTGACAGTTGAGCCTTACGAGGATAGGGGTAAGGGAATGGTTCTCTGAAAAAGAGATGAAAAGGGAAGATGGTGCGATGATTATTCGTCAAATCCATCACTGCCCCCGCAACTGTAGGCAACTTTTTCTTCATCTGATGTGCCACTGAAGCACGATATGCTTTGGGAAGGTGGGTGGAGTGGAGAGCGGGCTAATTGAAGTCCGCTTTCAGGTTGTAAGTCAGGAGACCTGCCATTGGAGATGAGTGTTGTGTTCTGGCGGGGTGCCCGGAATGCGAGGTGGCGTTTTGTACAAGACGTTTCCCCTTCATGAGATGAAGGCCTTTTGTCGCGCCTTGTTTGAGCCTTAGGCTTACAAGAGAGACAGTGTTGATTTATGGTGGATGCTTCCAATCAGAATAGGCCAGTGTTGCATGTGTGTGTAACCTGTCGTCAAGGGCGGCCCTTTGAGGAACGTCCGATACCGGGGCAGGTATTTTATGATAAGCTGGAAGAATATGCTGCTGAGAAGGATTTTGATCTCCAGCCGGTAAAATGTTTTGCATCTTGTGCGCGAGGGTGTGTTGTAGGGGTATCAATGCCCCAGAAATGGACCTTGCTCTTAGGGCACTTGGGCTTACATAATCTACAAGATTTTCTTACTTACCTAGAGCTTTATCGGACATCAAAGACAGGCATGGTTATGCCTTCCAAACGGCCTCAGTCCTTAAGTGAGATGGTTTTGTCTCGTTTGCCTATGACTTTTTCTAATTCTCAGGATATTTTGTAATGACCCAATTAAAGATGGCTAGCGTAAAATCAGAACAAGCTAAGATTCCAGTTACGATCATTACCGGTTTTTTGGGAGCTGGAAAAACGACATTGCTGCGTAATTTGTTATCTAAAGCGGACGGGCGCCGGATCGCTATTGTTGTGAATGAATTTGGCTCTTTAGGGATTGATGGAGAAGTTCTGAGAAGCTGCGGCATAGAAGGGTGTGGTGATGAGGATATCGTTGAGCTGACGAACGGATGTTTATGCTGCACGGTTGCAGATGATTTTTTACCAACGATGCGTGCGTTAATAGATCGGCCAGAACCACCAGAGCATATCGTGATTGAAACATCGGGTTTGGCATTACCAAAGCCTTTGCTGAAAGCCTTTAGCTGGCCCGACATCAGAACACGCATGACCGTAGATGGTGTCATTACCTTAGTGGATACGCCAGCCGTTGCCGCTGGGCTTTTTGCAGAAGATCCGGAGGCAGTGGCAGCCCAGCGAGCAGCCGATCCTTCATTAGATCATGATAATCCGTTGGCAGAGGTTTATGAAGATCAACTCAATGCAGCTGATTTAATCGTTCTGAATAAGACTGATGTTCTAACAGATCAGGAGATTGCTACTGTCGAAACGGGAATTGCTCAAGCCGTTCCTCGGAAGGTGATGACGTTACGTGCGGTAGAAGGGCGGCTTGATCCGGCTATTTTACTCGGCATTGGTGCTGGAGCAGAGGATGATTTACAGGCACGTCCTTCTAATCATGATGGTGCGGATGATCATGAGCATGATGATTTTGAGAGCTTCGTTGTCACTATTCCTGAACAAAAAAGTGTGGATGGGTTGATAGAGAAATTAAAAAAAGTTGCGCTTGAGTACGATATTTTACGCATAAAAGGGTTTTGTTCTGTTCAAGGAAAGAAAATGCGTTTGTCGGTTCAAGGCGTGGGGACACGTTTTCGACATGAGTTTGATATTCCTTGGAATGATCAAACGAAAGATGGCCGTTTAGTGGTGATTGGCCAAACGGGTTTGTCTAAAAGTGGAATTGAAGAGGCGCTTCAGCAAGGGTAGTCTTCATGCATTTACTTGTTCGAGAAAGACATGGAATTGATGATCAGGAAATAGCAGAAGATCTTGGTCATGAACCGACGGATATCGTCTTTCTGTCTTTCTCGGATAGCGATCTTTTGGCGTTGGATCGTGCTTATGAAGCATTGTCTTTAAAGCCTGATCGGGAAGGGTATTTTTCATTTAGAAGTGTTAATCTTGCACGCTTACGTCACCCCATGTCTGTTGATTTGTATTTGGAGCAGACACTGGAGAAGGCGCATTGTGTCGTTGTACGCCTTTTGGGAGGTGTCGATTATTGGAAATATGGCGCCGAAGAGCTTCGAAACTGTAGTAAGATACATTCGATTCCGTTAGCGCTTTTGCCGGGTGATGCACGTGAGGATCTGCGCTTAGAAGCGTGGTCTAATATTGATCCTGATTTCTATACGCATCTTAGAAATTTCCTCCGAGAAGGAGGCCCTTATAATGCGGTTGGCGCATTAAAGTTCATGGCCTTTTTGGCCGGGAAAGGGCCTCTTCCGCTTGAAAGGCCTAAACCTCTTCCAGTTGCAGGAGTGTATCGACAGAGCGCAGCGAAAAAGCTGTTTTCAGCATGTATTGTGTTTTATCGTGCTCATCTTTTATCGGCTGATGTAAAGGCCATTGATGCACTATCGGATGCATTGGAAAACGCAAATTTTTCTGTGGATGTGGTGTATGTAGCATCCCTTAAAAATCCAGACGTTATTACATGGGTAACAGAGCGTTTAAATCAGAAAAAACCTGATATTATAGTGAATGCGACATTCTTTTCCGCGCAGGGAGAAAATGGGGCAGGCTCTCCTTATGATGCAACAGGTGTGCCAGTAATTCAGGTTTTACAGCCGACTTCAACGTATAAGGCATGGGAAGAGAGCACGCGGGGGCTATCTCAATCAGATTTAGCGATGCAAGTGGCTCTGCCTGAGTTGGATGGACGGATTTTATCAGCGCCAATATCATTCAAGTCTGAAGTGGAAGCAGGAGGCTCGGCACAGCATATTCCGTATGGAGAGGGAATAAAGCTTGTTGTGCAGCAGGCTTTAGGCTGGGTACGTTTAAAACATACGGCCTCATCCGATAAACGATTGGCGGTTATTTTATCAGATTACCCTGGAGCGGAAGGGCAGATTGCCCATGCTGTTGGGTTGGACACGTTTTCAAGCTTATTATCTATTTTATACGCCTTAAAAGATGATGGCTATGATTGTGGTGATTTAGACACGTTAACTAAAGAAGATTTGATTAAAACTGTATGTAACGAAAATGTTCAGAATATTTCATGGTCTGTTGAAGAATATAAAAAAGAGTTTCAGGCTTTACCTATTTCAGTGCAGGCGAATATTTTAGATGCGTGGGGAAGCCCAGAAGATGATACAGATATAATAAATGATTATTTCCAACTGAATTATTGGACATCAGGAAAAATTCTAATCGCAATACAACCTGATCGAGGTAGTGCACAGGATCGTAAAATTCAATATCATGACCCAGATGTGCCGCCGCGACATGCTTATGTTGCTTTTTACATGTGGTTGCGCCGGGCATATCATGCAGACGCTCTAGTTCATTTAGGAACCCATGGAACATTGGAGTGGTTGCCGGGAAAAGCCGTAGCTTTATCCGAGGCGTGTATGCCACTACTGTTACGCGGTGGTTTGCCAGTTCTTTATCCGTTCATTGTGAATAACCCAGGCGAGGCTGCGGCAGCAAAACGACGCCTTGGAGCCATTACGATTGGGCATATGACTCCACCTGTAATGAAAGCTGGTCTTGATGAGGGGATGGTCAAGCTTGAGCAGTTAATTGAGGAGTTCGCCGAAGCGGATGGTTTGGATCGACGTCGAGGCACAATATTGCGCCGGCAGATTTTAGAAAAAGCATCCAGTATGGGGGTTCTAGCTGAAAGTGGTGTTAAGGCTGGAGAAGGAGATGAAGCAGAAGCTTTAGCACGCTTAGATGCTTATTTGTGTGATGTAAAAGATCTTCAAATTCGTGATGGATTGCATGTTTTTGGTCAAGCCGCTCCCAAGGTAACCCAACTGGCAGAAAATATGGCATCCATAGCAGGGGTGCCGACATCAGCAGTAAACAATATACTTCAAAAATGTGGGGAGGCAGAGATGAAAGCGCTCCTTGATGGATTATCGGGGAGGTTCGTTTCCTCTGGGCCTTCTGGAGCGCCGACAAGAGGGCGATTGGATGTTTTGCCTACAGGGCGTAATTTATACACGATGGACCCACGAGCGGTGCCTACGGCTTCGGCTTTAGAATTGGCGCGTGTTCAGGCAAATCAATTATTATTAAGACATTTACAAGAAGAAGGAGAACCTCTTTCTGCTATTGTGATTGATGTGTGGGGTGCTTCCACCTTACGGACAGGGGGGGAGGACTTGGCGTTAGCTCTTTTGTTGATGGGAGTTACTCCAACATGGGATACTTCAAGCGGGAGAGTAAGTGGCGTGGAAGTGATTCCATTAGCTGCCTTGGATCGTCCACGTGTGGATGTAACATTACGTATTTCAGGTTTGTTTAGAGATGCGTTTCCTGCTCAAATCGCATTATTTGACCAAGCCGTGCAGGCAATCGCCTCGCGTGATGAAACTGAAGAGTGGAACCCTTTGGCGGCAAGTTTGGCCGGATTGAGTGAAGATGAGCGCAAATTACAGTCCGTACGGATTTTTGGTTCTGCACCGGGGACATATGGCACAGGAATTGAAGAAAATCTGGCGCGTGGAGCATGGCAAGAACGTTCTGAATTAGGACAAGCCTATTTAGCTCATAATGACTGGATGTATGGCGGCGGCCGAGAAGGGCATCGTAGCCGTGTAATGTTGGAGCAGCAGCTCAAGAAAGCAGAAGCCATATTGCATGTGCAAGACCATGCAGAGGTGGATATTTTAGAAGGCCCTGATATGGCGGCGAGTGAAGGGGGGCTAGCTGTGGCCGCTATGGCTTTAGGGGCTAAACCTTCTTTATGGCACGGAGATACATCTCAGATCGATACACCCCGGTTAAGAGAAATGGAAAAGGAAGTTGCTCGGATTGTACGAGGGCGCTTAGCTAATCCAAAATGGATTGAGGGGATGCGACAGCATGATTATCGGGGGGCAGCGGAAATTGCCCGAGGTGTAGAAGGGCTTTGCGCTTTTGCTGCTGTATTGCCAGCACGTTTTGATCAACAGTTTGATTTGGTTTTTGATGCAACTTTGGGGGATGAGGTGTGTGATGAATTTTTGCTTAGTAACAACCCTCAGGCGCATGAGGCTATACGTCTTCGCTTTTGTGACATGATTCATAGAGGCCTATGGCAACCAAAGCGGAATAGTGCTTTGGCTATGTTAGAGGATAAAAAATAGTGTCTTCTCAGCCTTTCATCCGCGGATGGTGCCCCGATTTTTTTCATCCAATGGAAGCAAAGGATGGGTATTTAGTCCGTATCAGGTCACCCTTTGAAGGCTTTGATGCGGCACAATTTGAAGTGATTTCATTTATTGCAGAGCGATATGGCAACGGTATCATTGAGTTGACCAATCGTGGCAATGTCCAGCTTCGTGGTTTTTCTCACTATACGGCACGTTTGGCGTTGCAAGAAGCTATTTCTTACCAGATGGTAGCGAGCGACCAGGGACGTGAGCGGCTTAGTAATATCCAGATTTCTCCACTGGCGGGAACAGACCCTTTATGTCATGGGCAAACATTGGAAGTTGCGCATCAGCTTAAACAGATGTTGTGGAATGCTACTGATTTAATTGGATTACCAGCTAAGTTTTCTTGGGCCGTGGATGGCGGTGGTTATTTTCCCACAGGGATCTTAAAGGCAGATCTCATATTGCAAGCTCATGCAGATGGATGGAAACTTGTCTGCGGTAACACGGTGGAAACGGAAGCATTTCACGCCCCTCAAGAGGCGCTGGAAGTTGCTTTGAGAATGTCTTATTTTTGTCTGGAACATTTGGATTGGGGAAGACCCTCTGCACATAAAAGGGAGGGATTTTTGAAGGCCGCAGGTTTTTCTGAAAGCAATATTAGATCGTCTGAGGTAAAGGAGTTTCGTTATATTGGAGAGCTACCTGATGGAAAAAGAGGAGTTGGGGTACCTTTTGGACGATTGAATTCAAATATATTAAGAACATATAGCAAACATATAGAGAACAAGAAAAAAGTAAGAGTAACTCCGTGGAGGAGTTTTGTGATGCCTTGGGTAGAGGAAATTCCAGATTTTTTCATTGTTAATGAGAATGATGCACGCTTGAGAGTGCAGGCTTGTATTGGAATAAAAGGATGTCAACGCGCCAACGCAAATGTAGAAAAGGCAGCATTATATTTAGCTCCATACATAGGTGAAGGTAAGTGTGTGCATGTATCTGGCTGTATTAAGGGCTGTGCATATCCTCACAAGGCCGATATGACAATATTGGCGACGGGTGATAGTCGATATGACTTCATTAAAGATGGGTGTACAACGGATATGGCGCAGAGGAACGAGATTGGTCTAGAGGACATAAGAGAAGAGATTTGTAAGGATAATATTTTAAAAAAATTACAGAATGATTCCCGTTTAAAGTGGCATAGGGAAAGAAAGCAAAAGAAACTTCAACTGTTAATGAGGGAGAAGGAGGGGTGAATAACAATTTTAAAGAGTATGATTATATTCGGGACGGAGCTGCAATTTATACCCGATCTTTTGCGACTATTCGATCTGAAGCTGATTTAACCGCTTTTACACCAGCAGAAGCGAAGGTGGTTGTGCGGATCATACATGCATGTGGTATGGTTGACGTGGTGCAGTTTGTACAGATGACTTCAGATTTTGTGATGTCGGCCAAGTCTGCACTTCAAGCAGGAAAACCAATTTTATGTGATTCAGAGATGGTTGCACACGGTATTACGAGAGCACGTTTACCGAGTGATAATGAAGTGATCTGCACTTTACGAGACCCTCGAACACCTCAAATTGCTCAGGAAATTGGAAACACACGCTCGGCTGCCGCCTTACAGTTATGGGGACAGAAGGTGGATGGAGCTGTGGTTGTGATCGGTAATGCTCCTACGGCTTTATATCATTTGTTGGAATTAATTGAACAAAAAGGATACCGTCCGGCAGCTATTATTGGAATGCCGGTGGGATTTGTCGGTGCTGCTGAATCAAAGGATGAATTGGCTACACGGAAGGATTTACCGCATGTGATTGTGCGTGGCCGTTTAGGAGGAAGCGCCATGGCTTCGGCCACCGTGAATGCACTTGCGAGTGAATTAGAATGAGTTTGGGGCGGCTGCATATTGTAGGGGTTGGGCCGGGCGACCCCGAGTTGCTGACTGTAAAGGCTGCGAGAGTTATTGGGCACGCTTGTGTCGTTGCGTTTTTTAGTCGGCATGGCCGGGTTGGGCATGCTCGAACGATTGCGGATCAGTTTATCTCTTCCACTGCGCAAGAATTACGCTTTGTTTATCCTTTTACGACAGAGCGTTCAGTTAATGACCCATCCTATCATGAAGATATGTCAGATTTTTATGACGATTGTGCTGAGAAGATAAGGCATGAAGTGCATAAAGGTCAGAATGTTGTTCTGTTGTGTGAAGGGGATCCATTCTTATATGGATCTGCCATGTATATCTTTGATCGTCTGCATATATCTATTGAATGTGAAATTGTTCCAGGCATCACGGCGATGAGTGGATGTTGGTCAGAAGCCTCTTTACCTATTACGCACGGCGATGATGTTTTGTGTGTTTTGCCTGCCACGATGGAAGAGGATGATTTAGCAGATTGGCTATGCCGTGCAGATGCCGCTGTGATTATGAAGTTAGGGCGGAATATGCCTAAGTTACGCAAAGCATTAGAGCGGGCAGGCCGGTTGGATAAGGCATTGTATGTTGAACGAGGAACACAACATAATTCTAAGGTGATGCGTTTGGTGGATGTAGAAGGAAATGTGCCTTATTTTTCATTGGTACTTCTGTCTGGACGGCAAAATATCCGATGACGCAAATTTATGTGATTGGCTTAGGGCCGGGTAATACAGATCAGCGTACATTTGAGGCACAGAAAGCCTTAGAAGAAGTAACAGATATTGTTGGATATGGCCCATATGTGGAACGAGTAGATTTACCTGAGCACATAAGGCGTCATGGTTCTGATAATCGGGTGGAAATAGAGCGAGCTCAACATGCTTTGCGATTAGCAGAAGAAGGGCGGATTGTCGGGGTCGTTTCAGGGGGCGATGCAGGTGTTTTTGGAATGGCCAGTGCTTTGTTCGAAGCAATAGAATACGGTGATCCGCAATGGCGTAATATTGAAATTACGGTCATTCCAGGAATAACCGCTGTTTTGGCTGCGTCTGCACGGATTGGTGCCCCATTGGGGGCTGATTTTTGTGTTATTTCTTTATCTGATAATTTAAAGCCATGGGATGTGGTGTGTCGTCGGGTAGAAATGGCAGCTGAAGCTGGTTTTATTATAGCTTTGTATAACCCACGCTCTAAAAGCCGTCCTTGGCAATTGGGAGAGGCGTTTGGGCATTTGCGTCCCATTCTTCCAGATGAAACACCAGTTATTTTCGCCCGTGCTATTGGACGAGAGGATGAGCGTTTAACCTACACAGATTTAGCACATGCTGATGCGGAAGAGGTTGATATGAGTACGCTGGTGCTTATCGGGAATGAGTATACGCGGATTATTGAGCGAGAGAATGGGCAGGCATGGGTATATACTTTGCGGAAAGTGACCCATTGAGTTTTCTAGACAAGAAATCAGGCACGATCTGTTCTAACTAAATAAATGTGATACCCATTTTCTTGCGTGCTCTACCGTTGATACAACCTGTGCTTCAGGAAGCTGTGGACGCTCGATCATAATCACTGGAATATTAAGGTTTTTAGCCGCTTCTAACTTGGCTTTTGTGGCATTAGAACCAGCATTTTTAGTGACTAGAAAATCGATATTATAAGAACGCATTAATTTTTGTTCGTTTTCCAACGTAAAAGGCGGCTTGGAAAGAAGGAGTGTCGTTTGAGGAGGAAGCGCGTTGGAAGTGGGAGGTTCAATGCTGCGTAAAACATAATGGTGTTGTGGTGCTTGACAAAAGGCTGCCAGATCTTTTCGTCCTGTGGTCAGGAATACATTTTTAGAAGTTTTTCCAAGGTGCTGGATAACATCCATAAAAGTAGGAATAGAAAGCCAGTTATCGCCCTTTTGAGGAAACCACTGGGGTCTTTCTATGCGTAAGAGAGGAATATTCATTCTTTGAGCGCTAAGCGTTGCATTCGTGCTGATTTGCTGCGCAAACGGATGCGTTGCATCAATGATAGCTGTAATATCGTGTTGGGTTATGAACGAGCATAACCCTGCAACACCTCCAAACCCTCCAATGTGGGGATGACAAGAGGGAGGGAGGGTTGGTTGGGATGTTATTCCTGCCAGAGAAAGAAAGATTTTGTGAGAAGAGTTTTGTAAAGTATTTACGAGTTGATTGGCTTCTGTTGTTCCTCCCAGAATTAAGATCGCCATTTCGTATTCCTTATGTGGAGATGAGTGTGCACATACAACGTCCGTGGCTTCATATTATAGGTGTTGGAGAAGATGGCATAGACGGTTTATCGGCTACGGCTAAGCACATCATTCAAAATGCTGCGTATGTAATAGGAGGAAAGAGACACCTTGCGCATACATCATCTTTGATTAAAGGGCAGGCGGTGCCGTGGAAGAGCCCTTTTTCTGAAGGTGTGCAGCAAGTTCTTTCTTTGCGTGGAGAAAATGTAGTTGTTTTGGCTTCTGGAGACCCGTTTGATTTTGGAGTGGGGAGTGTTCTGGCACAACATCTGAGGCCGGAGGAATATTTTTGTATTGCAGCGGTTTCCTCTATTTCCATGGCATGTGGCCGATTAGGATGGGCGCGGCAGAACATTAGTGTAGTTTCATTATGTGGGCGGCCATTGGAAACTCTGGCTCCTGTTTTGAAACGATATGGCAAACTTCTTGTTTTATCAGCGGATGGGACCACACCACAAAAGGTAGCGCACTATCTTGTGGAAAGAGGTTTTGGGGGCTCTACTCTTTATATTCTGGAAGGCCTTGGGGGCAAGCAAGAGCAAAAAAAGACATATATTGCGCACAATGATATTCCGGTGTGTGCAGCTTTAAATATTATAGGGGTTGAGCTTAAAGCAGATGCCAAAGCACGTATTATCCCGTTATCCTGTGGAATGCAGGATAGTCTTTTTGAGCATGATGGGCAGATCACGAAACGGGAAATCAGGGCTATAACGCTTTCTGCTTTGGCGCCTCAAGCTGGAGAGATGTTGTGGGATTTAGGGGCCGGGGCTGGATCTGTTGCAATTGAATGGATGTTACGTCACCCCCAGAACAGGGCTATTGCAGTAGAAAGAGATGCTGTGCGCGCTCAAAGAATAATGCGTAATGCATTAGCCTTTGGGGTGCCGGGATTAGACGTTGTCCAAGAGGACATACTTGAAGCGATTGATACGTTGCCATTACCTAATGCCGTATTCATTGGGGGAGGACTAACAGGGGAGCAGTTGTTTTCAAGAATTAGGAAACGTGTAGAGCGTGGAACACGGTTGGTGGTTAATGCTGTAACCCTCCAAGGGGAGATGATCTTGGCGGAGCAGTATAAAGAATATGGTGGAGAGTTAATACGTATTGGGGTAGAGCGGATCTCTACTGTTGGTAAACTGGATGCATATCGGCCAGCAATGCGAGTGACGCAATATTCAACGGTTATTTCATGATTATAGTTGGTTTAGGCAGTCGAAAAATAATTGATGCCCAAGCCGTAATCGACCTCATTGAGGCTTCTTCTTTAGGCCTCACACTTTCTGGTCTGGCGGTACCATTTTTTCGTAAAGATGAGAGTGCTTTCCTCCACGCTGCTAAGTATTTTAAATTGGATATATTTTGGGTTGGGGAGTTAGAGTTGCATCAAAGACAGGAAGAGTGTTTCTCTTATTCTGATGTAGCTTTTCATAGAACAGGATTAGGGGCCGTTGCTGAAGCATGTGCTCTTGCAGGAGCAGGAAAAGGCAGTACTTTATTGGTTCCCCTTCAGAAGGGGCGTGGTGTTACAGCAGCTTTAGCATTAGCTTCTTTAAAGAATTAAACAGGGTGTGTGATGACAGTTCATTTTGTAGGAGCAGGCCCAGGTGCGGCTGATCTTTTAACCTTGCGTGGACGAGATATTTTGGCGTCTTGTCCGGTTTGCTTATACGCAGGATCCATCATTCCTCAGGACATTTTAAAGCATTGCCCTGAAAATGCGCGGTTGGTTAATACAGCAGCATTATCTCTGGATGAGATTGAGCAGGAATATATTCAGGCTCATGCAGAGAACTTGGATGTTGCGCGTCTACATTCCGGTGATCTTGCCATATATAGTGCCGTTGCAGAACAAGTACGACGCTTGGATCGATTAGGTATTCCTTGGACAATGACGCCTGGCGTCCCGTCTTTTTCTGCTGCGGCCTCTGTTTTGGGAAATGAATTAACAGTTCCTGAAGTGGCACAAACTGTTGTCTTAACGCGGATGAGTGGGCGTGCATCTTCTATGCCTCCCAAAGAAACATTGGCTGCCTACGCTGCTACAGGCTGTACGTTAGTTATTCATCTGGCTATTCATGCTTTAGACCGAATTGTTGAAGAGTTATTGCCTTTTTATGGCAGCGAGTGTGCTGCGGCTATTGTTGCTCGCGCTGAGTGGCCGGATGAGATTGTAATACGTTCAACCTTGGGCGTGCTCTTAGACGAAGTGAAGCATAACCCAATTGAGAGAACAGCTTTGGTTTTGGTCGGTCCCGCCTTACACGCTCAAGATTTTAGAGAAAGTGCTTTGTATAACCCGGAGTATCAGAGACGTTTTCGTTCTTAATTAAAGAAAAGGACTATATCCAACACATTCTCCATGCCGATCGAAGATAATAACATTAAGACGTGTGGAGGACTGATCTAAAGTTTTTTGAGCCGTTGTGTAAGCTGCATGAGCAATATAATTGCCAAGATGGATATTGTGGGATTGGGCGAGAAGAAATGCTTCAGATACAGTTTCACACTTAGAAATCTTGAAAGATAAAGATGACGATGCGCCTGCTTGACAAGCTAAGTGACTTAGAGCCTCCATATCGACTTGACCACGTTTAGAATGAAGATCCAGCAAACCTTGGGCAAGTTTAGTTATTTTGGCGATGCCGCCCGCAATTGTAAGTTGTGGAACAGGTTTTTTACGTAGGTATTTTAAAACGCCACCTATAAAATCACCCATCTCAATAAGGGCTGTATCAGGAAGGTTGTAGAGTTTTTGAATGGATGTTTCAGAAACATGTCCCGTTGAAGCTGCAATGTGAGGCAGGTTCAGAGCTCGTGCAACATCGATCCCACGGTGTATACTGTCGATCCAAGCAGAGCATGAAAAAGGTACCACAATGCCTGTTGTGCCGAGGATTGATAATCCTCCTATAATGCCAAGGCGTTGATTAAGTGTTTTTTCCGCAAGGCTTGCCCCATTGGGAATGGAGATTGTGATTTCAGCGCCTGTGTAGAGAGGGGATACCTCTTTTAGTGCTTGGATCATCATTTGACGAGGGACAGGGTTAATCGCCGCCTCACCAGGAGGAATGGGTAAACCGGGGCGTGTAACAGTGCCAACGCCTTGCCCTGCACAGAATATAATATTGTTTTCGTTTGGAAGAATACGCACGTCCGCTCGTATGAGCGCGCCGTGCGTAACGTCTGGATCATCTCCTGCATCTTTTATGATGCATGCCCATGCGCCTGTTTTAGAATATCCATGCTGGGCCAAAAAGAAAGAAGCTGTTTGGCCACTTGGTAATGTAATGGTAACAGGATCGGGAAATGCGCCTGTTATAAGAGCCGTCCAAGCCGCTTTTGTTGCTGCGGTGGCACAGCTTCCAGTTGTCCATCCATAACGTAAAGAAGAGCCTTGGGCAGTCATTGGAAATAAGATACGATCTTTTTCAAAGAGTATGAAGGTTTTTTACAAAAGGGGAAGAGCAGATGACGCGTGCTGTGATGATTGCAGCTCCCCGATCGGGTAGTGGAAAAACAACAGTTACCTTAGGTTTGCTGGCAGCGCTACAGGCAAAACAGATTTCTGTTCAGGCTGCAAAAACAGGTCCGGATTATATTGACCCTGCTTTTCATGAAGCATTAACAGGAAAGGTAAGTTTAAACCTTGATAGCTGGGCGATGAGTCTGGATGTTATAGAAACGTTGCTCTATGAGGGGACGCAAGAAACAGATTTATTGATTATTGAAGCCTCTATGGGGCTTTACGATGGTCTTTTAGAACCCAAAAAACGCCGTGGTTCTCCTGCGGATATTGCCGCACAATTGAGTATTCCAGTTATTCTTGTGTTGGATGTGACAGGACAAGGCCAGTCGGCTGCAGCGATTGCCCATGGTTTTGCTACTTTAGATCCAGAAATAAATGTTGCGGGTGTGATCTTGAACCGTGTTGCTTCCGCACGGCATTTGGAGATGACCCGTCAAGCGATTGAAGCTGTTGGCTTGCCTGTTTTGGGGGCTTTAATGCGTAATGCTTCTTTGGTTCTTCCTGAGCGTCACCTAGGGCTTGTACAGGCTCGTGAGCATAATACCCTGCCGGAATTATTTGATACTCTAGCTCAGATAGTAGAAAAATCAGTTGATCTGGAGGCTGTATATCAAAGTGCTGTAGATTTGAACGTATCACAAAAAGATGCTGTGTGTGTGCCTCCGCCGGGCCAACGAATTGCTGTAGCGGATGACAGGGCTTTTTCTTTTCTTTATGGTCATATAGCGCAGTCTTGGTGGAAAGCGGGGGCAGAGTTTTTTCCTTTTTCGCCTCTTGCAGATGAAGGGCCAGAGAGAACGGCTGATATATGTTGGCTCCCTGGTGGGTATCCTGAGCTTTATGCGGGGGAGCTTGCTCAAGCCGTTCATTTTAAAAAAATGATGCAGGGTTTTTCAAAAACCAAACCTGTGCATGGTGAATGTGGAGGCTTTATGGTTTTGGGGGAGGCATTGGAAGATGCCCAAGGGAAGAGGCATGATATGCTGGGCCTTTTGGGGCATGTCACGAGTTTTGCTAAGCGAAAAATGAATCTGGGATATCGTGAGGCAACCTTACAGAAGACAGGCGCCTTAGGGCAAAAAGGAGATGTTTTTCGTGGGCATGAATTCCATTATGCGCGCGTAATTGAAGCTGGGAAAGATGACAGTTTTGTTTCTTTGACGGATGGATATGGACATGATCTGGGGAATGCTGGGGGGCAGAGGGGGCATGTTTCTGGTTCATTTTTTCACATTATTTCTCATTATCGTGGAGATTAACAATGAATAGTTCGGATGAAGACCGCAGACATCGTGAAAAAATGAAAAAATGGAAGGAGTTACAGGATAAAGAGGTTGCGAATAAGAAAATTTCCAAAGGGGTTCTTGCTGTTCATACAGGAGCAGGAAAAGGAAAATCGACAGCAGCTTTTGGCGTTGCCTTACGGATGTTAGGGCATGGCAAGAAAGTGGTTGTCGTTCAATTCATTAAAGGAGCATGGTTAACGGGAGAAAGAGAGGCTTTAAAGCGCTTCGATGATTTGGTGGAGTGGCACTCTATGGGAGAGGGCTTTACATGGGATACTCAGGATAAACAGCGAGATATTGCAGCATGTGAGCGAGGGTGGAGTGTAGCGCAGGAAGCGTTAAAAAAAGAAGATGTTGCGCTTGTTATATTGGATGAGCTGAATATTGCCTTGCGGTATGATTATCTTTCGCTCGATCTGGTCTTGTCTGATCTAAAGTCACGTCCTGTGATGCAGCATGTTATTGTGACAGGCCGGAATGCTAAAGCAGAATTAATTGAAGCGGCAGATATGGTAACAGAAATGACGCCCGTAAAGCATCATTTTGATGCTGGTGTTAAAGCGCAGGCAGGCTTTGAGTTCTAATGGCACGAGCGTTAATGTTTCAAGGGACAGGCTCTAGTGTTGGGAAGTCTGTTCTTGTTGCAGGGATTGCGCGTGCTTTATCTCGACGAGGCTTAAAAGTCCGGCCTTTTAAGCCTCAAAACATGTCTAATAATGCAGCCGTAACGTCGGACGGAGGAGAGATCGGGCGAGCGCAGGCTATTCAGGCGCAAGCATGTTTTGTGATGCCATCTGTGAATATGAATCCTGTGTTATTAAAACCTCAAAGCGAGGTCGGATCACAAGTTATTGTAAGAGGAAAAATCTGGCAGAATGTAAAAGCACGGGCTTATCAGGATGTAAAAAAGCAACTCATGCCAGAAGTTTTATCTGCGTTTAAAGCTTTAGCAGAGGATGCAGATATTGTTTTAGTTGAAGGGGCCGGCTCAGCATCAGAAGTGAATTTAAGAGAAAATGATATTGCTAATATGGGTTTTGCAGAAGCGGCAGATTTAAACGTAGTATTGATTGGCGATATTGATCGTGGGGGGGTGATTGCTAGTTTGGTCGGGACAAAACATGTTCTCACTGAGGGTGATCAATCTCGTATTAAAGGGTTTATTGTTAATAAAATGCGAGGTGATACTTCGCTTTTTGTTGATGGGATGTTTTTCATTCAAAAGCAGACGGGATGGCATAATTTAGGATTGGTGCCGTATGCGCGTGTAGTTGAGCGTCTGCCAGCAGAAGATGCAGAAGATTTAAAAATTACACGGAAAGAAAAGGCCGAAGTACGGATTGCACTCCCTCATATGCCGATGATTGCCAACTTTGATGATCTTGACCCATTAAAAGGGCTTGATCATGTGGCAATTGACGTCGTGCGCCCGGGAGAGGTTATTCCTGAGTGTGATCTGATTATATTACCTGGTTCTAAATCAACAATTGCAGATTGTTTGTTTATGAAAGAACAGGGATGGGGCGTTGATATTCAGGCGCATGTCCGCAGGAAGAAACCTGTTTTAGGAATTTGTGGTGGTTATCAAATGTTAGGCAAAACTATAGAAGATTGGGAGGGCATTGAAGGAGAACCCCGCGGAGTTGATGGGTTGGGTTTATTGAATGTTACGACTCACTTAACATCTGAGAAATCCTTACAGCCCGTTTTCGGTAAAATATTGCCTGAAAACGTGGATGTATCTGGATATGAAATGCATGTCGGCCGGACGACAGGTCCTGATTGTGAACGACCATTTTCTCAGATTGGTGAGCGTAACGAAGGAGCTGTTTCAGAAAACGGATTGGTCTGGGGTACTTATTTGCATGGGGTGTTTTCAGAAAATCAAGCACGAAAAGCGTTAATGGATAGGCTTTCGGTATCCGTTTTTGAAACAGCGAGTTATCAAAAAACAGTTGAAGATGCTCTGGATGAATGGGCAGATCATCTAGAGAAACACTTGGATATAGACGCACTCTTAGCACTGGCTAGCCCCATAGCATAAAAGCAAATAAGAGGGTGAGGGAAGCAATAGTCAAGATTTGAAGAAAACAGGCCCGCTTATAAAGTTGAAGAGCATGCTTTAAATCTGAAATTTTGACAAAGGAGTTTCCACTTCCGATCCAGTGGTCATCAACGAGGATATTGTTATAGCTGCGTGGGCCGGCAAGCTTTATTCCTAGAGCGCCTGCCATTGCCGCTTCGGGCCAACCGGCATTAGGTGAGCGATGGTGGCGTGCATCTTTGAGAACAGTTTGAAGAGCGTTTTGAGCAGAGGTTTGGGGTAAAGTCGCTGCTGCGGCTATGATCCATAAGGCAGAGAGCCGAGATGCTGGGATATTAACCAGATCATCTAGTTTTGCAGAAGCCCAGCCAAAAGCTCTATATCGAGGGGTAAGGTGGCCGATCATGCTATCTGCTGTGTTGATGGTTTTATAGGTGGAAGCGCCGGGCAACCCCACAAAGAGCGCCCACAAGATAGGGGCGACAATACCATCTGAAAAATTTTCGGCTAAGCTTTCAATAGATGCACGGATAACGCCCGCTTCATCGAGCGTGTTAGGGTCACGACCTACAATCATGGAAACGGCCTGACGCCCTCCTTTAAGTCCGTTCAAATTTAAAGCGTCTTGAACAGCTTTAACATGGTCCCATAAGGAGCGTTGGGCTATGAGAGAGCTTAAAAGAAAAGCAAGGGTAACGTCCCCAAGGAAGGGGGGTAAAGTGTGGTTGAGAACAATAGAGCTTAGGAAAGTAATAATAAAAATGAGAGAAGAAAGAAAAAAAATTAAGAGGATCCCAAAGAAGTAAGCAAGAGCTTGTGATTGTTCCGGCTTATTTAATTTTTTTTCAAAGAACGAGATAATGGCTCCTATCCAAACGACAGGATGCTTAATATATCGAAAAAGAATGTGAGGGTATCCGAACAATCGTTCAATACAGCAGGCCAGTGTTGTTATAAAAAAAGTATGGAAGAGATAGGTCATATTGGTAAGGTGTTTTGTTTCAAAAGGGTGAAAGTCGTATGAGCCTGCGTGGAAAAAATTTGCCTAAGCATGGTGGCCAGATAATGGAGGTTATGAAACATTTTCCGTCTGCGCCGAAGCCTTTTGTTGATTTATCAACTGGAATTAGTCCTTACCCATATCCTATTTCTGAAAAAGATTTAGTCATGATTACAGCCTTACCACAAATAGGTGAGGAAATAGAGTTATATAAAGCTGCGGCAAACGCATATAAAATTAAGGATTTAGACAGGATAGTTGGAGCATCCGGCACGCAACTGTTAATCTCACTTTTGCCGTATGTGCTTGTACAAAGACACGTTCTTATTTTGGGGCCTACATATTCTGGACATGAAATATCATGGAAAAATGCAGGTGCCTCTGTTCAGATTGTAGAAGATTCAACAAAATTACAAAAAGCAATAAAAAATCAGTCGATTGTTGTGATGTGTAACCCTAATAATCCAGATGGAAGGATACTCAGTCTACAAGAGATAGAAGCAATTGCCGCCGATGTTACCCAAAAAGGAGGGTGGCTTATTCTTGATGAAGCATATGCAGATTTTGAGGATTTTTCTGGAGGAGAGATCCTCGAAAAATTCAATATTATTATGTTGCGTTCTTTTGGGAAAAGTTATGGATTACCTGGCGTACGCTTAGGATTTTTGGTCTCAACGGTTTCTGTCGCCAACAGAATGCGACTTATATTAGGAGATTGGTCCGTAAATTCGGTGGCAATTTCTGTTGGAACGCGTGCTTTAAAAGATGTGTCTTGGCAAGAAGAAATAAAGAAAAAGCTAAAGGAGGATATTTTAAGGTTAAGTGCGCTACTACAGGAAGCTCAGCTATCTATAAAAGGGAAGAGCCGTCTCTTTTGCTTGGTGTCTCACCCGCAGGCACAGAGGTTTTGGGAGTTTCTGTGTAAGCGTGGTATAGTTGTACGTTCTTTTGAAGAACGGCCTCAGGAGTTGCGCTTTGGGATTCCTCGAAATGAAGAGGAATGGACACGGTTGGAAGAAGCGTGCTGGCAGTGGCAAAATATGCAATGATTAAATTGTTATGTTTTGCTTATCTTCCATCAGACAAAATAAAAAAAGGATATTTCCCACAAAGAGGTGATATTTCTTTTCAAGAAGATAAGGTATTTTTTACAAAAGCCGATGCCTATATAGTGGGTAATGAAATGGATCAATATTATTTCGATAAAGTATTAAATATTAAGTCTGTGGTGTATCCTGAATTATCTGGCTGTAATTATGGGGAATGGAGTGGACATTTTTTTGATGAAATTCCACCGCATCATTTATCACAATGGGTGGAAGATGCGTCTTACTCACCGTCTAATGGTGAATCACGTCAAGAAGTATATAAACGCGTTGGAAAATGGTTAGATCAGACCAGTTCGTATAAAGGAAAAGTAGTTTTAATATTAAGACCCGAAATTATTAAAGCAATGGTTCTTATTAGCGTAGGAGCCACATATAAAGATGAGAACAGGGTTGATGTTTTTCCGAATACGTGGAGTGTTATATCCAAAACAAAATCTTTAAAACTACAAGTGTTATCGTCTTTTTCCTTAGCAGGAGATGTATAATTATTTTTTCTCAAGGAAACGGTTATTAATCCAGGCTGCCAGAGCAATAGCTAAAGCTATTGGGCCTAGAATAAAAATTATGGCTAAAAATACAGTTACAAAAAAAGCGCCAAAAGACATTTTTTATCCTTTGTGATGTCATCTTTCTTTCCATAGGATTTATGATTATAATCTGTCAAATCAATGGTTCTCTTAAACGAGATTAAAAGGGAACTCAGTTTAAATCTGAGGCTGCCCCCGCAACTGTAAGTATTGAGATAAGACATTGGCCGTAAGGCGCCACTGGAGGAATACTCTGGGAAGGTTATGGCTTATTGAGGATGTACGAGCCAGGAGACCTGCCATTAAAAATGGTCATGGACGAAGCGAATGGGCGGGGTGCACCGGACGTAGTGATAAGCTTTGTGCTTATACTCATCGTAGTGACGCATTGAGTATGAGAATGTGCGTTTTTTATGAAAAAAAATCATCCTTATCTTGTATTGCCTATGGCAATGTTAGCTGTGTGCGAGCATGTTCAGGCGAAAGAAAAAGTAAACGAAGAACACATTGTTACCCACGGTTATAATACGATTTTAAAAGAAAAACCGCCTATTGGTGGAAATTTACAGCTTTCTGTTCAGCATAATCCTGCGACGATTAATATTATTACAAAAACAATAATGAACCAGCGTGGTTATATGCATGCCGAGGACGCGGCCGATAGTGCTCCTGGAGTAACTTCTGGTGGGTCCCCCGGAAATCCGGCTCAATTTATGATGCGTGGATTTTCGGGAAACCAAATTTTGATATTACGTGATGGTTTTTATTATGGCCCAACGACGATGATTAACAGGCCATTGAACACGTTTAATTTGCAAAGCATTCAAATTTTAAAAGGGCCATCTTCTGTTTTATATGGTCAAGGATCTGTCGGCGGAACGGTGGATATGAGGACAAAAGATCCTCAATTTGATAGGGTGCATTTGAACACTTTAGTGTCTTATGGAAGCTTTAACACATGGAATGGTGGAGTAGGCGGGTCTGTTCCTATTAATCGACAATTAGCTATTCGGGCAGATTTTAGCCGCTCTTCTTCCGACGGATATGTAAAAGGATCAGACCCACATAGTAATGACTTAACGGTTACGGCTCTTTGGAAACCTGATGCTCATTTTAGTAATCGTTTCAGTGTCGATTATTTGAAAGATCGCTTATCGACCTATTATGGAACACCGTTAGTTTCTTTAATAGGGTCAATAGACAAAGCTGGTGGATTATTATCCTCTTCAGAAGGAGTGGGTATTCGACGGGCATCGTTATGGAATTATTACAACGTACAAAATGCCCGTGCGAATTCGGTTAATATTGCTCCGACACTGCAATCATCATGGAAAATTAATAAGCGGGTTGAATTTCATAACAAAGCATATTTTTTGTATGCGAAACGGTTATGGGATAATGCAGAAAGCTATAATTATATTGCTTCTGCCGATCAGGTGAATGCCCAAGGGCAGAATATCAAACAGGGTGATATAGGCCGAGATCGCTTTTATGTTTATCAAAATCAACATCAGGTTGGTGATACAATGGATGGACGCTTTGATTTTCATGTAGCAAACATGAAAAATCGATTGGTTCTTGGTGGCGATGCTTATTATATTCGGCTAATCAGGAGTCGCGGCTTTCCGAATGCAGATTATGCGGATAGTGTTTCTCTGGAGGCTCCTCAAGAAACATCTTTAGGGCGTTTTGCAGGAGAATACCCTGCCATGAAATCTCCAACGACACTGTTAAATGCAGGGTTATTTCTGGAGGATGTACTCAATATTCAGAAGAATTTACGTCTAATCGGTGGTTTTCGATATAACTGGCTTTCTTTAAATCGGCAGAATTATCGTCAAAACGGATCGTTTAATACGATAACAAGTTTTAAAGGGTATTATAATCCAGTTAATTTTCGTGTCGGCACCGTATATGATCTCACGAAAGAAATGAGTTTATATGGGGTATATACGACGGCTGAAGATCCACCAGGAGCGAATATATTTCTCGCCAATAAAGGGCAGTTTACACGGTTAAGTCATTCTAATCAGGAAGAGATTGGCCTTAAGGGATTGTTCTTCCATCAAAAGCTTTTATCCACTTTGTCACTTTATAATATCCGCCGCAGTCAAATTCTGGAAGCGACTGGAGTGGATGCTGTTTCAACCGCAGGTCGGCAAAAATCTCGTGGTGTGGAGTGGGATAGTCAAATTACTTTTACAAAGCATTTAAGTGTCTCTGGTAATCTGGCGTATACATGGTCTCGCTATGAAAACTTTCATCCTTCTGTAGATGTAGATGCGTCCGGAAATGAGGTGCCCAATGTGCCGAAATTAACGGCAAATATGTGGGGAACCTGGTATCACGTTGCGGATTTGCCATTCGATTTAGGTACTGGGGTTCGGTATGTTTCTGCGCGCAAAGGGAATTTTAGTAATACTTTGAGTTTAAAAGATTATGCCTTAGTAAATGTCTTTGCGACATGGCATTTTGTGCATCATATTACGCTTTCTGGCCGGATTGATAATCTTGCGAATAAGCATTTTATTCAGTGGGCAGATACAAGTTATTCTAGTCAGGTTTTATTAGGTTCTCCTCGAGTATTTTCTTTGAGTGCTAGGGCTGATTTCTAAAATGAATAAAAAAGTGTTACAGGCTAAGCAGCTAGAGTATCATTATGGCCTTAAAGGGGTGAATTTAACCATTCACTCTCACGAAAAAATTGCATTAATTGGCATAAATGGCGCTGGGAAAAGCACTCTTTTAAAGATTTTGGCAGGTATTTTAGAGCCAGACCGAGGAGAGGTGTATTTGCATGATACTGCCTTAAAAAAGATGAAGCGTAGGCAGTTTGTAAAAAAAATTGCTTGGCTTTCGCAGATGGATAATCCTTCGCCTGATTTTCTTGTGGAGGATTATATTGCATTAGGCAGAATGCCATTTCGATATCCTCCTAATGCACTTCAGGACAAAGAGGCGCTGCAATTTGCCATAGAGCGTTGTCAGATATCGGGTTTATTGGGACGAAAACTGGGAGAGTTGTCCGGGGGAGAGAGGCAACGGGTCTTTTTGGCCCGATGTTTGGTTCAAACACCTGATATATTACTTCTTGACGAGCCAACAAATCATATGGATTTGAAAACGAAAATAGAAATAGTTTCTGTTTTAAAAGACTTGCCTATAACGGTTGTCTGTATCGTACATGATTTTCATCTTATATCTCATTTTTTTGAAAGAGTTATTTTGTTGGATAAAGGGCGAATTATTAAAGATGGAATAATAAAGGATGTTTTATTTTCAAATGAATTTCAGAATGTATTTCGACTAAAGACGCATATAGTAAAAGTGGATGATGGAACCGAAGAGTTTATTTTCAGGTCATACGTATCATGAGAAAGTATCTATATGTATGCATAGGGATTATAGCTTTTTGTAGTAAGAGTGCTCTCGCTTATCCTGTAACAGTGAAGAGTTGTGGGACCGATGTGAAGATTGAACATCAACCAAGACGTGCCGTTATACACGATATAAACATGGCAGAAATGGCGTTCTCCCTTCATTTACAGCCTTATATTTATGGATTAACTGGTATTTCTGGTTGGAACACTCCATCTAAGGATTTTAAGCAGCAGCAAGGACGTATTCCTGAAATTGCCACACGGTACCCAACATTGGAGCAGCTCGTAGCCAGTCAAACAGATTTCTTTTTTGCGGGGTGGAATTATGGCATGCGTATTGGTGGAGATGTCACCCCTGAGACTTTGGCGCAGCAAGGTATTCCTTCAGTTGTGTTATCTGAAAGTTGCTTGAGAGCTGGAGGGAAGTTAGAACTCCCAACTCTGGATTTATTATATAATGATGAAATACGGCTGGGTATTATTTTTAATCGAGAAGAATTGGCCCGTAAACTCGTAGAAAATTGGAAAGGACGAGTTGAAAATATTCGTATTCGTTTAAGAAAAATCTATAATATAAAAGTATTTCTTTATGATAGTGGAGAAGATCAGCCTTTTACTGCAGGTCGTTATGCTTTGGCATCTGAGTTAATGCGACTATCTGGTGGGGTAAATATTTTTGATGACCTGCAGACCAATTGGGGAGTGGTATCGTGGGAAAGCGTTGCCATGAGAGAACCCGATGTTATTTTGATGGTAGATTATGGGAAGGGAGTTGAGCAAAAATTAGAGTTTTTAAGACACAATTCTTTAATGAAAGAAAACGCAGCTGTAAAAAATAATAAAATTTATATCGTTCATTATGATGACATGACCCCATCTCCTCAAAATATTCCTGCAATTGAAAAGATGGCTCTTTTTTTTCATCCAGAGATGATGAAATGAAATTTATAATCTTATTGGGTATGAGTTTTCTTCTTGTTGGAGGCGCAGAGTTTACAATTGGAACGGCTCACTTGTCATGCCAGCAAACTATTCATGGGTTTTTAGCAGGACCTTATAGTCATGATATAATCGCTAGAATTATTTGGTTATTTCGTATCCCACGTTTTTTTCTTGCTTTTTTAGCTGGAGTTGGTCTGGCAGCATCCGGTAGTCTTTTACAAGGTGTTACAAGGAACTCTTTGGCAGATCCTTTTTTATTTGGATTATCGTCTGGTGCTGCAGCTGGTGCCGTTGCAATGATTGTATTTGCAAATGATATTTTGGGAATATGGACTACACAACTCGGAGCAATTTGTGGCTCTCTTTGCTCGACAGGAGCTTTTTTTCTCCTCGCTTTTTATCGGAGAAACGTTTTAAGCAGCGATAGGATTATATTATCTGGTTTATCCGTTTCTTTTATATTTTCAACGATAACAAATTTTTTCATTTTTTATGGAGACCGCAATACAGCGCAATCCGTTTTGTTTTGGACGATTGGAAGTTTTTCCTCCGCTCAATGGAGCAATATCCCGATAGCGCTTTTAGCGACAGGGATTATTATTTTATATGGAATAAAAAATAATAATCAGATTGTGGCAATGCTGGCAGGGAAAGAGACAGCATTTTCTTTGGGGGTAAATGTTCAATATCTTTATGTAACTACGTTATGTGTAACGTCTTTCTCTTGCGCATTACTAGTATCTCTTTGTGGGCCCATTGGGTTTGTCGGGTTAATTGTTCCGCATCTTGTCCGTCTATTTTATGTGCGGAGCTTCCGAAAGTTATTTTTATATAGTTCTTTTGCGGGAGGTATTTTAACGACCGTTGCAGATATTATAAGTAAGATTATCATTCCATCACAGGAAGTCCCTGTGGGTATTATAATATCTGCAATCGGATCAGTATTTTTAATGCTTATGCTTTTAAAGGGAAAGGGACATAATAGTGCCTCATAGAGACACTGTTATTCCCCCATCAACATAGAGAACATGCCCGTTTACAAAGGATGAAGCATCTGAAGCAAGGAAAATGCTAGCGCCGATGAGTTCTTCCAATTTTCCCCAGCGTCCGGCAGGAGTGCGGTGTGAAAGCCAGTCTGAGAATTCTTTATCGTTAACGAGTGCAGCATTTAATGGTGTATCAAAATAACCAGGAGCCACGGCGTTACATTGAAGGCCATGTCTAGCCCATTCAGTCGCCATCCCTTTTGTAATATTGGCAACAGCTCCTTTGGTTGCAGTGTAAGGGGTGATATTAGGGCGCGCTAAAGAAGACTGAACGCTGGCAATGTTGATGATTTTTCCTTTTTGGCGTTTAAGCATGTGGTTAGCAACGGCTTGGCTAACATTGAAAACAGATGTTAAATTTGTTTCCAGAATTTTATGAAACATCTCAGCAGGGAACTCTTCAAGAGGAGCTCTATACTGCATACCGGCATTATTAATTAAAATATCAATAGGGCCGTTCTGTGCTTCATATTGATCCACACTTTCTTTTACGGCTTGATGATCTGTGACATCAAAAACGATTGTTTCCGCACCTCCAAGAGATTCTGCGGCTTTTGAAAGTTTGCTTTCATCACGGCCATTAATAATAATCTTTGCCCCGGCTTCTTTTAAGCCTTTGGCAAGGGTATAGCCAATACCTTGAGAAGACCCTGTAATGAGGGCTGTGCGACCGGTAAGATCAAAAAGAGATAAGCTCATAAAATTCTCCTGACAGAGTAGTCAATTTTCAAACGAAAAGAGATGCGATTAAAACGAAGACGAGACCTAAGACTGCGATAAGCGTCTCAACGGCAGACCAGGTTTTGATTGTTTGAGGGACTGTTAGTCCAAGATATTGTTTCATCTGCCAAAAACCAGCGTCATTAAGCGGCCCAAAGGCCACCGATCCTGCTCCAGTCACTAAAACCATGAGTTCTGGGGAAACATGAGGAGAATGGGCAAGTATTGGACCAGCTATGCTTGCTGCGGTACTCATTCCAACCGTGGCTGATCCGCAGGCCAGACGAACCAGAGCAGCAAGTAGCCAAGCGAGAATGAGGAGTGGAATATGAGCACTGACAGCTGCATCTGTAATTGCTTTAGAGATACCACTATCAATTAATTCTTGACCGAAACCACCACCGGCACCAACGAGGAGCATGATAAGTGCTGTTGGAGCGAGAGATTCATTGGCAAATTTAAGGATTGTTTCCTTAGAAAACCCACGAGCCAACCCAAGAACATAAAAAGAAAGAATAGTGGCAAGCAAAAGCGCAATATCGGTATTGCCAAGGAAGTGCAAAGCAATATTCAATTTGCTTTTGGGAGTTGTGATCAGATCCGCTGCTGAGCCAATAAGCATCAAGAGAACAGGGGAGAGGATAGTGATAACTGTGATGCTAAAGCTGGGGAGGTTTGTTGGGACTTCTTTTTTTACGAACTGTTCAGCGAGAGGATTTTCTTCAGTTATAGGAACATATTTTGCCGCAAATTTTGAGAAGATTGGACCCGCTAATATCGCTATAGGTGTTCCAATGATAACACCCAGAAAGATCGTATAACCCGTATTGGCGTGATACGCATCTAAAGCCAATAAGGTTGCTGGATGAGGGGGGATCATTGCATGTGTTACGGATAACGCAGCAGCTAAAGGTAATGCTAGGCGTAAAATTGGCGTGTTGGTGCGTGCAGAAAGAACGAAGGCGAGCGGGAAAAGAAGAACAACACCGACTTCAAAAAAGACAGGTAAGCCGACAAGGAGGCCAATAATCATCATGGCCCAGTCAACTCTATTTTTTCCTGCTCGGTCCGAGATTGTTAAGGCAATTCGATCCGCTCCGCCGGATTCCGCTAACATTTTCCCAAGAATGGTTCCAAGCGCAATAACGGTGGCAATATGGCCTAAAACATGGCCGGCACCTTTTTCAAACGATGAAACAACATGATCCATTGGCATTCCTGCTGCGATAGCAATCAGGAATGAGACTGTTACGAGAACAATGAATGGATTAAGACGATAATGCGATATAAGGACGATAATCCCTAAGATCGCAGCTACTGCTAGGATGATAGCATAGGTGGTGGTCATGATAACAAGGAAACCCTAGACTAAAAATCATCATACGATGACGATAGGGTAGTCTAGAGCTATTATACGTGTAGGGCGTGTAACGTCTGCGTGTATCTCAAATATGTTAAAAAATAATTGTTTTTGGGTGTTACGTTTTGCTCTCTTCTGGAGGTGAAGTTAGCTTTAAAAATGAGATTAACCCCAAAAAAGAGGCCGTAAAAAGGACTGCGGCCATAGGAACGGCACTCGTTTTGTTAATTCCAACCAGAGGGGAAACAATAGTACCGATAATTAGATTAAGTGACCCTAAAATAGCACTGGCACTTCCAGCACGATGTCCTTGTTTGGCGATAGCAATTACAAAAGTAGAAGTTAATACCATTCCGATACACGTCATATAGAGGAAAATACCTGCAACGAGTAAAAAGAGCGGTCCTTTAAAAATAGCGATGAGCCCAATAAAGACGGATGCCATAGTAATAGCAAAGACTGATTTTTTCAGTAGACTATAAGTGGAGGGCATCGTTTTAGACCGTCCGATTATCCAACTTCCTATCACTAAGGCTATGCCGTTAATACCAAAGAGAATGCTGAAGGCTTGTGGGGAAACACCATAAATATTTTGATAAACGAAAGGCGTCCCTGCAACATAGGCAAAGCTTCCACCATGGATAAGGCCAACGGTTAAAGCTTGCCCAATAAACTCTCGATCCGTGAAAAGACTGTAGAACGTTTCTAAAGTTGCGTATGTCGAGTTAGGAAGTCTTTTTGAAAGAGGAAGTGTTTCTGTCAGCCTTCCCCAGACTAGCCCGACGGCAATAACGCCAAACCCTGTTAAGAACCAGAAAATGGTCCGCCATGTAGCGGATGGGAATTGAAGGATTGCTCCTCCCAACATAGGTGCGATCATTGGAGCAATCGCATTTATAATCATCAGGCGGGAGAAAAACTGTGCAAGTTGTGCACCGGAGAAAACGTCTCTGACAATGGCACGTGAAAGAACTAATCCAGCTGCAGCTGTTAGTCCCTGAAAGAAACGCGCTATGATAAAGATGAGAATACTACTTGATGTAGCGCATAAAAATGAAGCAAAGGCAAACAGAGCCATAGCAACAATTAAAGGTGTTTTTCTGCCATGTGTATCGCTTAAGGGGCCTACAAATAATTGCCCTAAAGCAAGGCCAAATAAGGCGCTACTTAAGCTAAGCTGAACAGAAACTTCTTCTGTATGAAAATCCCGGGCGATGTTTGGAAAACCCGGAAGATACATATCAATGTTTAGTGGTCCTAAACATGTGAGCAGACCGAGAATAAGAATGAGATCACGCTGATAAGAAGACGGTTGAGACTGATCCGTCATTGAAACACTGCCTTACGGTATAAGAAAAATAGAAAAAAGATACATCTTTAAGAGTATTACAGCATTCTTTTAAAGATGTATCAGTAATGGGGCTTTGCCTATATTTTACATAAAAAAGATTGTAAATAATTAAATTATTTAGAGTTGAAAAATTATTTTATAGGTCCATGCGGAACTTTCTAAAAACTAAGAATAGCGTCGCAGTTAAACCATAACATATTGTTAGTTCCGTTATTGACGGTTGGATTTGTGATTGTTCCTCGTTGATTGAAGGGGTGTGTGCCGTTTAAAGATTTATCAAGGCGTATTTCAGGACGAAGAGTAAACTGCGCTTTTCCAAGGTACTGATTTATGAATTGTGGTTTATATGTAGCCCCAATGGTAAGGTCACCATAAGTGGTCGGTGGAGCATTAAAATAAGGGTAAGGACGGTTTCGTAAGGAGTTTGTGTAAGATAAATTTCCTACATATTCAGTAACAATACCGCCAGTATTATCACGAAAAATTTCGCCGCGCGCATTTAAAGTTAAAAATGGCCGAATATCCCATGATATATAAGAAGTATAACCGTAAGCATCATCTCGTAAGGCATCATCATGGAGATAGGTTGCATTGGCTGTAACTGAGACTTTGTCTGTAATATGATAAGTTGCCAGAAAGTCTATATTATATTGCATACGATGGTTGGCCGCACGTCCTATACCAGAACTTGTCCATCCAGCGGGAGAAGTTAGAGTAGGGCCATTATTTGCTTCAGGTCCAAACCGGCCAATCGCATGCATATTTAATTTGCCGTTCATAAGATTATTCCATGCGAACCCAAAATAACCTTTAGGACGACTATTGTTTCCCGATGAGCCAAATGTGGTTGAGTTGCCAGCATCTATACCCATAATCCAGTCCCATTTTTTGGTAAGGTGCATTGTGGCCACAACACCAACTGTCTCAAAAGGGACGATGTAATCATTCGAATAGTTGAAGGTATAAAAAGGGCGCGCCAAAGCAGGTGTTCCTTCGGCCCCAAGCAGGCCATAGATTTGGCCAATTTGAAAATCAATACCATGATGGAAGATCCAAGGGGTATGCACATCAATATGGGCTTGGGTCGGTGTCCATTGGTAAAAACTGCTGGTTGTACCTGCTCCCATACCTAAAGTTGGATCAAAACGAGCGTCAGAGCCAAAAAGCATTTCTGCGACAAAGCCAATTCCGTAGCCACCACCAATGGAGGTAACAGGGTGGGAGATAGATCCCATAATCTGATTGAGAGCAACGGTGTTCGCTCGGTCTTGGTAGTATTGCCCGAAGTTATACCCAGATCGTGTCCATGGATTTCCACTGATGCCAGCTTCTAGGCTTAAGTGTCCAACAAGACCGTCCCAATATGTAAGAGGTTGGCCTTTGGAGGGAGAAAAAAGGTTCCCAGCTTGATTAGAGGCTACATCTGGATTTGCGGGTGGAGTACTTGTTGGATGAGCAAAGGTAATCGTGGATTGAGCTGGGAGAATAGAGGAGGTGTCCGCCCATGCCGTCAATGGGATAACGGTGTATGGCAGAACCGTGAAAATGGCTAAATGTTTATATAGTATTTTCATGCAGTCTAATCCTAAGAGGAAGGGTAGATTCTTGAAAACGATTCGATAATAATACGGTGTATCCGTATTTTTAGTATGAAAGTGAAACGTTCGCAATTGATCAGTCTATATATTTCGATATAGATATATTTTTATGACGTTTGGAAGCTGTGGGATTATAAAATGAATTGTAAATCGTTAATTAAAATATTTTTGATGACAACATGTTTTGCATCACTCCAGACAAACGCTTGGGCCTCTGAAGAAAAGCGGGTTAATCCTCTTTTGTCTCCAAGTAGTTTGCCGTTTCAAGCGCCAAGGTTTGATCTCATTAAAGATACTGATTATGTGTTCGCATTTGAAAAAGGCATGCAAGAGCACCTAAAAGAGATTACGCAAATAGCTAATAATACAGATAAACCAACATTCGAAAATACGATTGCTGCCTTAGAAAAAGCTGGAAGTTTACTCTCGCGTGTCCAAATGACATTTGATGGAGTATATCAAGCGAATACTAATCCTGTTCTAGATAAAACGGAGAGCCAAGAAGCTGGGGCTTTAGCTGAGCACAATGATGCGATTTATTTGAACGATCGGTTGTTTGCACGTATTAAGTATCTTTATAACGAACAAAAAAAATTAGCATTAACATCTGAGCAGCAACAAGTTTTAAATATTTATTATCAAGAGTTTATCCATGAAGGAGCCTTATTATCGGCTCGTGATAAGGAGAAGCTGCGCTCGTTCAATAAACGATTGGCTCAGCTAGAGTCTCTTTATTCGCAAAAACTTATTTCTGCGGCTAAAAATGCTGCTCTTGTTCTTGACCATAAGGATGCTTTAGCGGGGTTGGATGAGGGAGGTTTGGCTTCTGCTCAAAAAGCCGCGCAGGAACGAAAACTGAGCGGTAAATGGCTTATTCCGCTGCAGAATACGACGCAACAGCCGGATTTAGCGGCTCTTAATAACCGCTCAACCCGAGAGAGGTTGTTCTCACAAAGCTGGACACGTGCAGAAAAAGGTGATGCGAATGACACTCGGTCAACAATTTCAGAGATAGCAAAAATCAGAGCACAAAAAGCAGCATTATTTGGATATCCGAATTATGCAGCCTATGTTTTGTATGATCAAATGGCTAAAACACCGGAGAATGCAGAGCATTTTATTAAGCAGCTCATTCCTGCGTTGGCTACAGAACAAAAGCGAGAGGTAGCCCTTTTACAAGAAACAATTCACAAAGATGGAGAGAGGTTCTCCTTCAAACCATGGGACTGGGAAAAGTATGCAGCTCAAGTAAAGCGTGAGCAATATTCTCTTAATCAGGATGAGATCAAACCTTATTTTGAATTAAAGACTGTTTTGACAGATGGTGTATTTTTTGCCGCACATCAGCTTTATGGCGTCTCTTTTAAACAAAGGCACGATATTCCAGTTTATAATCCGGATGTGATGGTATTTGAAGTTTTCGATAAAGATGGTTCTGCTCTTGGTTTGATGTACTTTGATTACTTCAAGAGAGATAATAAGGCAGGGGGAGCGTGGATGTCCAACTTTGTTGGTCAATCTAAGCTACTTCATACAAAACCTGTGATTTATAATGTTGCCAATTTTACAAAAGCAGCCTCAGGTCAGCCCCAGTTGGTTACCTTTGATGATGTAACGACAATGTTTCATGAGTTTGGGCATGCTTTACATGGTCTATTTGCTAATCAAGTATATCCAACTGTATCGGGAACTAATGTTGCGCGTGATTTTGTAGAGTTCCCATCACAGTTTAATGAAAATTGGGCTCTTGATCCAACTGTATTTGCTCATTACGCACGGCACTACAAAACAGGCGCGCCAATGCCGCAGGAGTTAGTGCAGAAAATCAAGAAAGCGGCAAAATTTAATCAAGGCTATGCTCTGGGCGAAATTGTTGCTGCTGCAGAACTGGATTTGCAATGGCATAGCTTGCCTGCTTCTGCGCCAAGGCAGGACGTGGATTTTTTTTGAAAAGAAAGCTCTTAATCAGTTGGGCTTGGATGTTAATGACGTTCCGCCACGGTATCGTTCAACTTATTTTTTACATATTTGGTCTAATGGATATTCAGCTGGGTATTATGCTTACCTTTGGACGGAAATGTTAGATCAGGATGCTTTTGCTTGGTTTACGCAACATGGTGGTTTGACGAGAGAGAATGGGCAACGTTTTCGGGATATGATTTTGTCTAAAGGGCACACAATGGATTATGCTCCGATGTTTAAGGCTTTTTACGGCAAAGACCCAGATATTGAGCCTATGTTGGAACACCGGGGCTTAGCACAGAAATAACCTTTAAATGTCTTGGGAATGATATTTATTGGCATTCCTAAGATAAGAGGGTGCTTTGATGGAGAAAGTTGCTAGAATATCTTCATGAAGAAGAAAGACAATTTTGAGATATTTTTAGCTACTTTTCCTGGGTTTGAAGAGACCTTATGGCAAGAAGTTAAATTAAAAGGATTTCGCCATCCCGTTATCGCTGATGGTGGGGTATTAATTAAAGGAGGTTGGTCAGAGGTTTGGCGGGCCAATTTATGGCTGCGTGGAGCCAACCGTGTTTTGGCACGTTTGGCCACGTTTAAAGCTGATAATTTTGATCAACTGGTTGCTCGAACAGCTCTTGTTAATTGGAAAGAGTTATTGCCTGAAGGTGCTGTTTTTAGGGTAGAAGCGACGGCAAAATCATCTCGTTTATATCATACAAAAGCGATTATTGAACGTGTATCTTCTGTTATAGAGAATGCTGTGCAGGGCGTTTTTTCACAGAAATCCGATCTTATTTTCAGAGTTCGAATGGAAAAAAATTATTGCACGATCAGTTTTGATTCCTCAGGAGAGTTATTACATAAAAGAGGTTATAAAACGGCTATAAACCGTGCTCCAATCCGTGAAACAATGGCTGCATTGCTCTTATATAAATGTGGTTATTCAGGACAAAGCGTTCTTTACGATCCAATGTGTGGCTCTGGAACATTTGTAATTGAAGCAGCAGAAATAGCGAACCGTTTAAATCCAGGACGGAACCGTTCTTTTTCTTTTGAACAATTATTAACGTTTGATGCAGACGCTTGGAACAAAATGAAAACCGTTCAGCGGCAGCACTTATCGGATTATACATTTTACGGGAGTGATCGCGATCAAACCGCGATTAACATTTCTCAAGAAAATGCCAAAAGGGCAGATGTTTCGGGCGTTACGGAGTTTAAAAGATGTTCTTTTGGAGAAATTGAACCACCAGCAGAGCATGGGGTTCTTTTTATTAATCCTCCTTATGGAGAAAGAATAGGCGGAAAGGAAAATTTGTTTACTCTGTATAGTTTTATGGGAAAAGTAATTAAGGAAAAATTTAAGGGTTGGAAAGTTGGTCTTATTACGACAGATAAGAATTTAGCGTATGCAACAGGATTGCAGTTTAGTAGTATAGAAGGGCCATTTCCTCATGGAGGGCTGAAGATTTATCTTTTTAGAACTGAAGATATACATTAAATTCGTTGTTTTTATAAAAGAGTAGTATATGGCCAATCATGTTGCAATTTGCCGGGCTGAGCTCGTCGCTGTTTTAAATGCAGTGCAACATGGTGTTCCTAAGGTTTTAACCCTTCAAGAAGGAAAGACCTTACCAGCCGGTCCATTGGAAACAGAGCATACATCATTACAGCGCGGATTACGCCAATGGGTTGAATGGCAAACCGGGTTTCTTTTAGGTCATGTTGAGCAGCTTTATACGTTTTGGGACCCTCTTCCTCAAGAAAAGCAAGGGCTTATTCGAGCTTCCTATATGGCTCTTACAAGAGAGGATATTAGTTCACAAAGCAATAATTGGCGAAGCTGGTATGATTATTTTCCATGGGAAGACCGGCGTTCAAACGAAGGAGCTGAGTTACTTAAAAAGCTTATCGAGCCTCTGCATGAGTGGGCCGCAAATGATTTGAAAAAATTAGCACGTCTTAGAACCGTTTTCGGGTTGAAGAATCAGAAGTGGGATGATGCCGCTGTATTAGAGCGTTATGAACTTTTATGGGAGGC
This sequence comes from Swingsia samuiensis, assembly GCF_006542355.1. Taxonomy (NCBI): domain Bacteria; kingdom Pseudomonadati; phylum Pseudomonadota; class Alphaproteobacteria; order Acetobacterales; family Acetobacteraceae; genus Swingsia; species Swingsia samuiensis. Next base: position 2,003,098 of record NZ_CP038141.1, read on the forward strand.
AGGGTTGGTTGCAGAATCACCTCTTTTTCAAGGATCGTCTATTTCTGATGCTTCTATGCTCTATGACCATCGGCGTATTTTGGCGACTGCCATTTCTCGATTGAGAGCAAAAATTAGGTATACTCCAGTTATTTTTCAGCTTGTCCCGGAGCGGTTTACCTTATTCCAACTACAGCAAACGATGGAAGCGCTTGCTGGCAGATACATGCATAAGCAAAATTTTAGAAGACTTGTCTTAAATCAAGGTCTAGTAAAAGAGACTGATTATTACGAAAACAAAGTTCAAGGAAGACCAGCACGACTATATCAATTTTGTGATGATGCTGCCGATCATTGTTATTTAGACGGTGCGAAACAGCCTTTAGAAAATTTATCATAAAAAAGTGTAGTTTTTAGTGCTTGCATATTTCATATCATCAATTATGCTCAATTCGAGCATAATAAAGATTAGGATCCGTTATGGACATCCAGAGTGCTGAGTTAAGTAGAGATAGCCTATATGCACCCCTTTCTCGTTTAATAAGACGGGATGATTGGGAGCGCCTGTATGCGGATGATATTGAGGCAATCCTAAAGCTCAAAAAAGAACGTAACGCTGTGATCTTGGCTCATAACTATCAGACGCCAGAAATTTTTCATGGAATATCTGATATTCGTGGAGATAGTTTAGCTCTTGCTCGTGAAGCGCAAAATCTGGATGCTGATGTCATTGTAATGGCAGGTGTTCACTTCATGGCAGAAACAGCCAAGTTGATGAACCCAACCAAAACGGTTCTGATACCTGATGAAATGGCAGGATGCTCTTTAGCTGAGAGTATTACAGCAGAGAATGTTCGGGAAATGAAAAGACGTTACCCCGGCGTACCTGTAGTGACGTATGTTAATAGTACTGCGGAAGTAAAGTCTGAAACAGACGTATGCTGTACGTCGGGAAATGCTAAAAAAGTTGTTGAAAGTTTGGGTGTTCCTAGGGTGATTATGATCCCGGATGAATTTTTGGCCCGGAATATTCAGAATGAAACAGGCATTGAAATGTTAACATGGCCTGGCCACTGTGAAGTTCACGAACGTTTTACACCTCAAGAAATTAGGCAATATCGTCGGATGCACCCAGGCGTAACAGTGATCGCTCACCCTGAGTGTCCTCCAGAAGTTGTTGCTGAAGCTGATTATTCTGGTTCAACGGCCAATATGATTAGCTATGTAGCAGAGCAAAAACCAGAAAAAGTGTTGCTTGTTACAGAATGTTCGATGAGCGATAATTTAGCGACGTTAAACCCCGCAACAGAGTTTGTTCGTCCTTGTAATCTTTGCCCTCATATGAAGAGAATTACACTTTCTGGGATTAGAAAAGCTTTGGAAAACATGGAAACAAAAGTTACCATTCCGCCTGAATTAGAGGCACGTGCCAGAGCCTCAGTTGAACGTATGCTGGCTATCTGAGCGTGTCGATCGATATTCTGTCCCACCTGTCAGGACGTCCTGTCATAGTTGGGGCAGGTTTGGCAGGATTAACGGCCGCTTTATATTTAGATCAACCCTGTGTTGTTCTAACGTTATCGCCTTTAGGGACAGATATTGCGAGTGGTTTGGCGCAGGGTGGAGTTGCAGCAGCCGTTGGAGAGGGGGATAATCCTTTACTTCATGCGCAGGATACTCTTGCCGCTGGGGCGGGTTTATGTGTCTCTGACGTTGTCCAAAATATTACACAAGCCGCTCCAGATGCAATTCGTATTTTATCAAGCTGGGGGGTACCTTTTGCCCGAAAAGGCACGGCTTTTGATTTGCACTTGGAAGCGGCTCATTCCAAAAAACGTATTTTACACACAAACGGTGATGGCAGTGGTGCAGCTCTCATGAAAACGATGATTGAGCGTGTAAAAGCGCGGTCTGACATTACTGTTTTAGAAAATGTACGGCTTACTAAACTGTTAACAGAAGATGAGCATATAGTCGGCGTACAAACATCTATAGGGATTATCCCTACGCACTTATGTATTATTGCTTCTGGAGGAATAGGGGCGTTATACGAGAGTACAACGAGCCCCAATACATTAACTGGTTCTGCTCTTGCTGTCTCTGCACGTGCTGGAGCACGTTTGGTGGATATGGAGTTCACTCAATTCCATCCAACAGCATTAAAGACTTCAGGAAAAACCGGGCGTCGTCCTTTGGTGAGTGAAGCTGTGCGCGGGGCAGGAGCTTTGCTTGTTGATGAAACAGGTCAGCAATTTACAGACGAGTTATTGGCACGAGATGTTGTTTCCCGTGCAATTGCATCTCACATTGAAGCAGGACATAGTGTTTTCTTGAACGCTACTCAGTTAAAGCAGGAAAAGTTTAGTAAGCTTTTCCCGGGGATAACGAAATCCTGTCATGCTATCGGTATAAATCCTGATGAAGATTTAATCCCTGTTAGTCCAGCAATGCACTATCACATGGGCGGGATAGAGGTAGATAATAAAGGACGATCGTCTATTGCAGGATTATGGGCTTGTGGAGAGGCTTCTTGTACTGGGTTACATGGTGCTAATCGCTTAGCAAGCAATTCATTACTGGAAGCGTTTTTGACAGGAAAGTGGGTAGCTGAAGATGTGAATGGATATACTTATCCTTCACAACGAAATTTAAAGGTTATTTCTTCTGTCGTTGACGAGACGCAGGGAGCTCCTCTTAATCTGGATTTAATGAAAAATGCCGGAATCGTTCGCTCGCAAAGTGGCTTGCAAAACGTTTTAGATAAGGTCCTGCCTCATATTTTAGAAAATGATCATGCATTGATCGCAGCTTTTATTGCAACTTCAGCTTTAAGACGCTGCGAAAGCCGAGGGAGTCATTACCGAAGTGATTTTCCTCATAGAAGTGACCCTTTCAGAACATCAATAACATTATCAGAGCTGGTAGCTTAGAAAGGAAAATTAGATGAAATTTCAAACATTCTTCCCTGATTTGATGTGGGAATCTCTTGTTAAAAACGCTCTTTTAGAAGATTTGGGTTCAGGTGGGGATATTACAACACAAGCTTTGATTAGTCCGGATCAGACTGTAAAAGCTATTTTTAGAGCGCGTAAACCGGGGGTCGTTGCAGGGTTAGCTGGTGCTAAGCTTTCTTTCACCTTATTGGACCATCACACTCGATTTATATCTCATAAGGAAGATGGAGATATTATTGAGGAGAAGGATGTTATTGCTTCTGTTGAAGGGAATGCCGCGACTATTTTAGGTGGTGAGCGTACAGCTCTAAACTTGCTATCTCATTTAAGTGGCATCGCATCAGAAACCAGAAAAATTGTTGATTTGGTTCATGGTACAGGCGTGCGTATTTGTTGCACGCGAAAAACGCTTCCTGGGATGAAGTCTGTACAGAAATATGCTGTTCGCGCTGGAGGAGGGGCAAGCCATCGCTACCGTTTGGATGATGCTATTTTGATTAAAGATAATCACTTGGCGTTATGTGGGGGGGTAACTTCTGCTTTGAAGGCTGCGAAGAAGCGAATAGGGCATCTCTCTAAAATTGAATTGGAGGTTGACCGACTGGACCAGTTGGAGGAAGCTTTATCAGCAGGCGGAGCGGATGTGTATTTATTGGATAACATGTCGCTTGATGAGTTAAGAAAAGCAGTTAAATTGATTGATGGCCGGGCGATAGCTGAAGCTTCAGGAGGGATTACGCCTGAAACAGCCCGAGATATTGCTGAAACAGGTGTAAACGTTTTATCCCTAGGTTGGTTAACACATACTGTCAAAGCACTTGATATCGGACTTGATATTGAAGCTTTGTAAAAGACAGGAATAATAACTCCTATTCGTTTATATAGGAGTTATTTAAAGAGAAGTAATAGCTTCATAAATATAGCTGCGAAAAGAGCTGAAGAAGGAAGAGTAATTAACCAAGAGGCGAAAATCTTGTTTAATAGCCGCCAGCGAACAGCACTTACAGAACGTACGGATCCGACACCAGCTAATGCCCCAGTAATAGTGTGAGTAGAACTGACAGGGATACCACACGATGTTGCGTATGAAAGTACAAGGCTGGCAGAAATTTGAGCGGTTGTTCCTTGCCATGGCCGAAGGCGGGTAATGCCATTTCCCATAGTGTGTAATATGGCTTTTCCACCAAAAAGTGTTCCAAGTGCCATCGCTAATTGACAAGAAAGCACGACCCATAGCGGCACGGCAGCGTGATCTTGTAGAATATGTTCAGAAATAAGAGCTAAATAAAGAATACCCATTGTTTTTTGGGCATCATTCCCTCCATGAGCTAAGGACATAAATGCACATGATACGATCTGCATCCAGTTAGCATGGCGTGAAATGGCAGACATGTGTGCTTTATGCAGTAAAAACCCAAGCGCAAGAGCAATGAGAATAGAGCAAAGCATTCCGAGTAATGGTGAAATAATAATTGCCATTACAATAGGTAATAAACCTTTCCATATAATGGCATTTAAACCTGCATAGGCAGCAACGGAACCAACAAGAGAGCCAATGAGTGCGTGGGAACTGCTGCTTGGAATGCCTAGTCTAAGTGTTAAGGTATTCCATATTATTGAAGCAATGAGCGTACATAAAATAACAAATGGAGTAATGGAGGAGGATAAAACAAGCCCGTGTCCTATCGTTCCTGCAACGTGTAACCCATAAACGAGGAAGGCCAGAAAGTTACATAATGCGCAGAGTAATACTGCTGCACGGATGGGTAAAACTCCTGTAGTTACAACGGGACCAATGGCCGCAGATGCATCATGCTGACCATTCGTGAAGTCAAAGAGAAGAGCAAAAAAGACAATTGCTATCAAGGTTGCTGAAATCATTGAAGCGGTCTTTATGCGTTATCTGTGACGACAGTAACGATGGCTTCTGCAAACTCTTTGCAAGCATCCATAACGCGTTCAATTCTATCCGTACATTCGCGGACTGGGCCATATTTTGGTGGCACATATCGCCCTGCCATTTGTTGGTTAGCTGCCAGTTTGGTCGGATTCACGTTGGACATAATGGAAGTGAGAAGTTCAAGGTGAAGCCGATCAACCTCATCCTCTAAAGAGTAAATACGTTCCGCAGCTTCTGTGAGTGTCTTGGCATTGCGTGGGACATTACTCAGTTGAGGAATGATATCTCGCAAAACATATGTCGCCTCTCGAATACGCTCAACCATTTTAAGCATGTTATGAGAGTAGGGAGCCTGAAACATCACAGAGTATGTGGATGCTTTTCGGATTTCATCAATAATGTTATCGGCTCGATTGAAAAATCGGAAAAGATGGCTACGATCGAATGGAAGAAGAAGGGCGTGGCTTACGGATTCAATAGCCTGTTTCTGTCTATTATCAGCGGAGCGCTCCATCTCAACAATTTTGAGATGAAGGGTAGAAACAGCTTGTAAAGCATTTTGAAACTCTTTGCTTTCGGCTGATAGTTCTTCCCCTTCGCCTAGAGGTGCTTGGCGAAGAGATGAAAAGTCAGATGCTCGAGCAAATTGAACGAAAACATCAGACACTGATGCTGCATCGTTCATAAGTTCAGCCAGCTTACTGATATGTTGATCGGGTGAACGCGAACTTAGCTTGAAAAAAGCTAATAGTTTTGCGAGCATCCTTGACTCCAAGCTTAGTTCATTAAGAACACGAATAGTGAATTAAGAATTAGATATTATCAAAGTTTGGGATGCTCGGATAGATGGAGAATAAATTAGAGAATTTTAACACTTGGATGCCAAAGGTAACTTAATCATCTCATTTTCATTGTTAGGAAAATTCGAAAAAATAGATTTTGTAAAGTTTGGTATTAGGAGAGGGAGAATACCACATTCATCTGCTGATCCTAAAAGCGCTCGATATATACGGACAGGTTTCTCTTGAGAAGAAGCGCGGTATGCAAATGAGAAACCTATTTTGCTAAAAATAGTCCTATAGTCAATGCCATTATTGTACCCTGTTATTCCATAAATGGGATGACTACTTGTATTTTCTGTATAGTATAGATTATCTCCGAACTGATTTGCGCTCCCTGATGTAGTTGTTCCTGAATAGCCAGTTATTCCATAAATGGGATTATGATATGTATATTTCTCAACTTCACCTTTGTTAATGTAAAAACCGATAAATATTAAAATTGTAGCATCATTAATATTATTTACTACCTTAAATCCCTTACCTATAATTTCTTTTTTTGCTAATTCTGTCCAATATTGTGTTTCTAATTTATCGTTTAAATTTAAAAATCCTGATTTTTCAATCGCTTTATCAAAACGACTTAACCAAGAAGAGTAATTTGAAGCGGTAATATCATTAATTTGAGGTATCCAAGTGAGATAAATCCTATCACTTTTCTGTATTCCATTTGGTATAGAAACAGCTTGTATGTAGCTTGTTGTTTTTACTTCACTGCACCCTAAAAGGAATAAATTTCCCCAAAAGCATAAAGCAGCAATGACTGTTTTCTTTGTACGCATTTTGACTCTCTTTAGTGAATATTTACTATAAGAGATATAATAAATATATTTATTTATTTAACAAATAGTAAATTTCATGCATCATTAACCCTAAATCGAAGAAAAATACAGCTTCTTACATTTTTTAGTATTTTGTAGACAAATTACATACTGGCGGAGAGGGTTGGACTTTCCGCCAGTATACAATTATCCCCAGAAAACCGACAAAAAACTAGTGACACTCACCTATTAACTGTGCGTCACTAACGCTCGCTCCTGCTTTGGAGGAAGTATAAGAACGCGCTTAAAAGAGTGCAATATGTCCTTTAGGAATAAAAGAGTGCAATATGTCCTTTAGGAATATGTGAATTCGCTTATAGATTAGTTATTGAGTTACAGATGAAATAATTGCTCTTAAATTAGTTTTTAAATGATATGTTTTATGTAATCTCAATTAGGATAGGAAAAGCTATTTTAGAAAAGGATTTTCTTTGCATGAAACGGATGCAGACAAAACACATAATGTTTTTATTGCTTACTCTTTTCTCCAGTGTTTCTTTTCCTGCTTTAGCAGAAACAAATACAAAATATGTAGTGCTCAAAACTGGATCTGATACCGAATATGATCATTGTACCGCTCATCATTGGTACATGACTTTTAAAACAGGTAGCGAAGAAAGTTTAATTCCTATTGCAGAAATGCGGTTTAAAGAATTGGTTAAACGCTGGCAGACAGATGGTGGACCAATATTAGTTGATGCGTTCGCTCCACAAAATAAAACACTTCTTTCTCGAGCACTTTACCTTGATAATAGATTACAAGAAGTTGGTGTTCCTAAAGCAGCTATTTGGATAAGAACAACTGAAAAGGCACCTCAAAGCGAGTTAGCCGGAATTATTCAAATAACATTTCCGAGTGAGGGTGCAACGTGTCGTGCTCATGCTAGACATGAATTAAGCAAATTTATTTTAGAACACTGTGGAAGTATTCGTGAGAGAGACTGCAAAGACGCAGTGACCTTCTTAGGTCAATCTTCAGGAGATGAGTGATGACGATAGGTGTTCTATTAAACTGTTTAAAGTGGGAAAAACTTAACACTCTTACAGACGGGAAATGTTCATTAGATTTATCAGGGATAAAAAACCGCAAGCTTTTTTAACAAGTGGCCCAAGCACTAGATCTAGGATTTCAATGTCGTAACAATACTAAAACTATGTCTGATTTATGTAATACGCTTGATAATGGCATTGCTAAATTAGTGTCATTTAAGATAATCCCCGTGATCCCTCAGCTAAAGTTAAGGATGATATTTTACGATTGCCTGTTAAAAAGCGCTCAGACTTTCACCTGTTACCACCTAAAAAAAGAATGAATATTCGTATATGGATTAATCCAACTGGAGGGTATTTAAGTATAGGAGGCGATGGTTTTCTTTATCAAGATTTAGTTTAATATCCTTTGGCATGAATTACATCATGCAACGACAACACAACATCATATAAAACAGGCAGCTCCTTATGACTCTAATGACCCTTGGGTTTATGCGATAGCAGATATTCAACGGGCTTTTCCTAAAACAGCTCGTGATCCTATTACAGGGGAAATGGCCCTTTAACGCCCTGTCTTCTTGTTGTTCGATGGACGTGAGGAGAGAAGGATAATTCAGGACGCTTTATCCTTACACAGCAATGGATCAGCACAGAGAGGCTATACCAAGAATAAGAGGTAGTATTCTCTTCACCATGATGGTCATACCATCACAAGACTGTTTACCATCCATTATCATCATGTATGCTCTTGCTTTACTGATGGATAGAGAGAAGATGTTACCATCTACCATCACATCCTTTACCTACAGCTCTATCCTTTAACCTCTCCTGTAGGGTAGAGCTCTCTAGAGAGAAGGATATATATACTCACTAGGGTGGTACCCCCCTCCTAAGGGATAGGATAGCTAGTGTTCTTCCTAGGAGAACTTCATTAGTGGAAACATTTCGGAAAACAGGTTATGAGCTCCCATGCCTCATCCTTCCGATCCTCCTTTAAGACCTCTTGAGATTGACGAAAAAGCTCATCTCGCTGCGCGTTCCATCTCCTTATACCGTGGTCCTACATCTCCCAATGCTCAGGCCTGTGTCCAGAATGTCTTAGCTCTTTTAACCTCTGAGCTCGATACACAGCGTCAGCGTAAGCTGGGTCAGAAGGCTCAGGAGCGTCTGCTGCATGAGGTTGGGACACTTCTGGCGGGTTTACTCCATCGGTCTCTCTCAGGCGTTCCTGTGCTGGCGAATAAGCGCCCCAGTGCAGCCTTATGGAAAGAGAACAAAGCTAAAGGTCTTATTGGCTTTAGAGCCTTCTGGGGGAAGATGGAGGCCTTGATCCGACTGGGTCTTGTCATGGAACGTGAAGCCATGCGCTTTGAAGATCCCAGAAGGACAAGTGGTATTGGTGGGAAGGCAGTAGCTCTTATGGCTACACCGGCCTTACTTGACCTTGCGAGACAGCATGGCTGCACTCAGCAGACACGCTCGGTTGATTGGAGACTGATTAAACAGCCTGACCCTCCAAGAGGAAAGCAAGCTCCGGTAAAGGACGCTGTAGTCTTTCATGACTTTCCTGATCTGTGGCGTGGACGCGTCAAGAAAGGAGCAAAGATCACGCTTGCAACACAAGCGCATGCGTGCATCACATTGCTTTCATGGAGCGCCTGAATGGCATGGCCTCTCAGTTGACGATCACAGGTTGCTCTCCTCCTGTTCTGCAAATGCAGTTTGGGCCCAGTATCTCCTTCTCAGGGCGGATCTATGCGCTGGGCGGGAATGATACCTATCAGAACCTTCCTGAGGCTGAGCGGCAACATATCACGATCAATGGTGAGAAGGTGGTTGAGGTGGATATCAATGCCTCCTCCTTATCTGTCTTCCTTGGAATGATGAAGGTTCAGGACGAGGATAAGGGCTTAGGAAAACCTCAGGATGATCCTTACCAGAAAGGAGTGCTAGCAGGGTTTCGTCGTGACGCGGTGAAGCATTGGTTTACCTCTTCCTTACAAGGCGGAAGGTTAAAGACGCGATGGTCCGCTAATACCCCTCAGGAGGTCCGTACAGAGCGTTGTATGGCCATTCATAATGCCGCTTTAACCACGTACCCCGCTCTTGAAAGGCTGCATGAGATCTTGCCAGAACGGGAGAGAAACAGCTTACCCAGTGAGGAGTATCTTCCATGGGCAATAGCGCAGTATATTGCTTGTGTTGAATCCTCGATCATCAAGTTCGTGCTCGATCAGATTATGGCCCAAGGAGGCGTTGCGCTGCCTTTACATGATGCATTGCTCGTACCGCGCTCATGGGCCGATCAAGCCGTGCGGCAAATCACATTCGCAGGAAAAGGCCGATTAAGGAGAGACTTAATCATCGAGGTGAAGGACTGGTGTAATTAGAGCACACTTAAGTGTTTTTGTAATAGGCAATGATGAAAATCTGGTAGAAGATTAACACATAGGCTATTTTTATTTAATTTTTACCAAACAAAAAAGAAGTTTTTTATAATATATTGAGCATTAATTTCGGTGCCATTTTTATCTTTTTCTTTAATAATGACGCTACCCTCTTTTAATCCATCTTATATATATTGAAGAATATTTTTAGGCTCATAAAGGTTGCCGAGCTGATCTAAAATAGCAAAACAGCATAAAAACGGACTAAATATCATCTCGGGAGGTTGGGGCGTGCTCAATAAAAAATCTATTGGATCGTTACGGTCAACTTTTTTTGGATCTTTAAGGGGTATATAATCCTTTACATCTTGATAATCCCATAAAGCTTTTGAAGCTTCATGATATAACGTATAAAGAGATGAATGTACTTTAGTATGCTGAAGTTGATGGAGACGCTCATCCAAACCAACATGAATCAAAGCAGCTTGTTCTTTGTTGATATCTTCGATCTTCTAACCACAGAGGCAGGAACACGCCAGCATTTTAAGGTGACGCAGTGTTAAAAGGAGGTGACACTCACCAGTTTTTAAGTGCTTGTTTTATAAGGAAAAATTACATATTGGCGGAGAGAGTGGGATTCGAACCCACGGTACGCTATTAACGTACACACGCTTTCCAAGCGTGCGCCTTAAGCCGCTCGGCCATCTCTCCTGTCGAGCTAGAGCTGTCTACGAGAGGTTGGGTTAAAGATCAAGCTCTTTCACGAACTTTTTTCACAAAATCTTTAATTAAAATAGGGCTTTTGTGTCCTGGCCGATCTTCTACACCAGAAGAAACGTCTACGGCAGGCGGGGTGCATGTTTTGATGGCGTCTTGCACATTGTTGGGAGTGAGGCCGCCTGCGAGCATCCAAAAAGAGGGGGCATTCCAATGACTGATGAGAGACCAGTCAAAGGTTCTGCCTAAGCCGCCTGGGCGAGTATCGCCAGATTGTTTGGGTGCTTCTATGACGTACCCGTTGATATCTTTTGAAACGGGTAAGTCTTCGGAAGAAGAAATGCCGCGAGCATGCCAGACAGGTAATTTGAAACGTTTTTTTATTTCTAATGCACGATTAAAACTGGCGTAGATTTGCAGAATATTGAGGGGGACTGTTCCTAACGTTTTCTCAAGTATCTCGTCCGATGGTTCAACAAAAAGTCCTACACGAGCAGGGCCATTTTTGCTCATATCAGGGATACTGGCGTGCAATATCGCGGCTTGTTCAGGAGAAACAAAGCGGGGTGATGAAGGATGAAAAATAAAGCCGGTCCAATTGACGTTTAAGGCATGGCATAATTCCATTGTTGGGATGTCATTAATCCCACAAATTTTTATATTAGTCATAAACTAGGATAATTCATCTTGAATGGCTTGCGCTGTGGCTGCGGGATTTTTTGCTTGTGTGATAGGGCGCCCAACAACAATCCAATCGGCCCCTGCATTAGATGCTTGTCGCGGAGTCATAATGCGTTTTTGGTCGTTAGCTTCACTTCCTTGCGGACGAATGCCAGGAACGACAAGTATGGGCTTATCGCCTAGATTGTCACGTAACGCGACTAGCTCATGAGCAGAGCATACTAAACCATCTGCTCCAGAATCAATCGCGAGTTTTCCTAATCTTATTACTTGATCATGAGGTGTGCCTGTTACGCCTATTTGATTTAGACCTGTTTGATCCATACTTGTTAGGACTGTAACAGCTAAAAGTTTAGGGCGCGTATCAGGGGACGGGAAATTTTCTTCTAATGCTTCACGTGCGCGGTGGATCATTTCAGCGCCGCCACTTGCATGAATAGTCGTTAAAGCAGGAGAGAGCGATTTAGTTAGAGCGGATAGACCTGAAGCGACTGTATTTGGAATATCATGTAACTTCAGGTCTAGAAAAAGTTTATGTCCAGCAGAAACCTCTTTAACCGCTTCTAGCCCACAAGAATATGTGAATTCGAAGCCGAGCTTAATGGCATCTACGGTTTTACCAAAGTCCTTAACCCATTGTTTAGCTTGAGTAATATCTTTGGTATCAATCGCAGCAATAAGGCGTGTGTGTCTGGACATGAACGAGCATTAGCTCCTGATTTCAGGTGAAGGGGAGATCGTAGCAGGATCTTGCGTTTGTGTCTGCAGACGATCAAGGCGTTGATGAAGTTCAACAATTTGGCTCTCAAGTGTACGAACTTGCCCTTCAGCACGACGTGCGCGGGATCTTTGACGTAAGGCGCCAATCCATCCTGTAAGATAACCGAAAACAAGGCATGCCACACTTGTCCCTAAAACGAGAGTGCCAACGGAAATATGCCATCCAAAGGAAATAAGCCAAACAGGCTCAAGATCTGTATTGCTTAAGGCAAAGACAATGAGAATAGCTAAGATAATAACAATAATAAGCAGTCTAAGCATAAGGCCCCCAATCTTGACGATTGTTTAAATGACACGAAGTTGTGTCATGGTGAGTGTGTTGGTAGCAGATATAAAGTGCTTTTGCAGGGTATAACTATATATCGGTATTGCCGTTTCCTATTTAGATTAATAATTCATTATACAGAGTAGTGAGGGGAAATCATTTTGGATAACGAGGTTGTCTTTTTGAGGCCTGCTCTTCCAAAGGGTGATGAGTTGTGGGCTGTCATGGCGACACAAGGGAAGCGTAATGTTATTGCAAATGTTTATATATTAAAAGAAAAAGCAGAAGCTGATTGTCACTGGAGAACCTCTCAGGTGCGAGTATATTCGTCTTTTCTAAGAAGTGAGCAGCAAATTATTCCTAGGTATTGGGTGAAAAAAATTAAAAAAGCAGAGCTGCCAAAAAGATGGTCTCCATTGCCAGCTTTAGGGATTTTAAGGGGAAAGATGATCTAGGTTTAAAGGGAGTGATGAAATATAATTTTGCAAATTATATTTTACGAAAAGATCTTATAGCGGTTTTTGACGTTCTTTTCGTTACAGTATTTATATTTTGTTATAAAACATCAGAGACTTAAAAGAGGTATAATTAGAATGAACGATCATGCTCACGCCGATACCGTTAAAGGTGCTCATCATAAAGCAGCTACCGAAAAGCAGAAATCAGCGTTGGAAATTGGATCACAGTATCTTCGTACCCTTTCAATAGATATTCCGAACACGCCTGACGTTTTTCGTCACTTGCCTTCTAAACCTTCCGTTGGATTAGTTGTGGATGTTAATGCGCGTCAGTTAGCAGACGGGCAGCCAAACTTTGAAGTCAGTTTGGTTATCCGAGCACAAGGGTTAGAGCAGCCAGAAAAAAACGGTACGACACCACGTGTATTGTATGAGGCACATATTGCATATGCAGGTCTTTTTTCTGTTGCAGGGGTGAGTTCTCCTGCCGAGGTAGAGCCTTTATTGCTTGCAAAAGCGCCGGAGTATTTATTCCCATCAGCACGTATTATTCTTTTAAATACGGTTCGTGAAGCGGGTTTCCCTGTTATGAATATTCAACCGATTGATTTCCATAATCTCTGGTTATCGAGAAAAAAATAAGAAATTACGAACTATAGCGTTGAATTTATTGGTGGATGTTAGCTTCGAAACAAGGTGATGAGCATGAACTTTAAAGATTCCATTCTTGCGTCTCCGTCTTTTTCGGGGGAACGACATCCTGCATGGGGCAAATTTGACCCACAATGGTATAAAGAAAAATACGGACGTCAGATTCAAAATGATGATTTTTTACCTGAAGGAAAAAAAATATCTGATTTAAGTGACGAAGATTTTGAAAGGCACTGGCTTGAATACGGTGCTTTGAAAGGCTTTTCTCCAAATTATTATTTTGATGAAGAATGGTATAGGCGCCAGAACAGTGACGTTCGAAACGGCATCGAAGTGGGGATATTCAATTGTGGATATCTACACTATTGTGAAATAGGCTACCCAAGCCGTGCGCCGCATTGGCTCTTCTCTGACAAAGAATATTTCCGTCGTAACTCTGATTTAAGTATACATAAACTGCGCTCTTCGGGGTTTGTGAATGGCTATGATCATTATTTGCGACAGGGGGTTAAAGAACAAAGGCAAGCTAGTATTTTCTTTAACCCAATTATTTTTCGTAATGCGTGCTGGGAGCAAAATCTACCTTATGATTTTGATAAAGGGGATTTGGAACAATTCTTAGATTCAGAAGAAATGGGGGGTTCCCGAACATCTTGGTATTTTGATCCTGTATGGTATCTGGAGAAATATCCTGATGTTGCAGTTGCGATTAAGGAAGGTCGTTTTCTTAATCCGTTGCACCATTATTTAACGAATTCAACTCCGACAGCTTATGATCCTAACCAGTGGTTTAGCGAACAATTTTACGCCCAGACATATCCTGACATAGCAAGCACTGTTGAAAATGGTGGGTTTCGTAATGGGTACGAACATTTTATCCGCTTTGGCGTGCACGAATTTCGGGCTCCGCATTCAGACGTTGATCTGAAAGCTTTTGCAGAAGATATTGAAATACAAAAGGAAGTTAATAAGAAAAAATTTGATGATGTTTTTGCGTTGTGGGTAAGCAATCAGAATAATGGGAAAGATAAAAATAAAGCAATTACAACATCAAGTGATGAATATTATAAATTAAGTGAATTAAAATCGATTAGTTTATTACCGTCTCTTATCCGTTCACCTTTAGATTTTCGTTTAATAAAAGCACCTGTCATCAGTGTCGTTATTCCGGTTGATAATCAATTTTCAGAGCTAATGTTGAGCTTGGTCTCATTACATGAAAATAATTTTGGCGATTTAGAAGTTATTTTAGTGGATAATGGTTCCACAGATGAGTTGGAGGATATTCATCGAGTTACAAAAGGAGTTAGAGTTTATAAAAATCATTATTCTGTAAGGGATAAGGACAGAATAAATAAGGTATTGCAGGGTGTTCAGGCACCGCATGTATTGTTTATGTTGCCTGGGACGCAATTTTTTCCTGAAACCCTTAAAAAGACGTTAAAACATTTTTCAGCTGAAGGGGTATTTGCTGTTGGTGGGCAGTGCCTAGGGCTAGATGCTCGAGTTGTTGAAGCAGGAACTATTGTTTGGCGAGATGGAAGTTCGATTGCCTTTGGTCGTGGGATGAGAGCCAATGATTCTACGATCAATTTCTCTCGTCATGTAGATGCAATAACGCACGGGGGGCTATTAATTAGAGCTGATAAGATTAAAGAATTGTCTGGTTTAGACGAGAATTTGATTGGATATGAGGCTCAATTCCTATCTTTGTGCTTAGGTTTAAGGGAAAAAGGCGGGAAGATCGTTTACGATCCAGCTTTATTAACTCGGGTCCAGAGGGAAATGTTCTTCCCTAGCGATTTTAAAGCCCGGAATGAATTATATTTGAGAAGAAGGTTTCCTGCGCTTTTGTCACGCCATTTGTGGGTAGGAAGCAATATTTTCAAAGCTCGTTTTTCATCTCAAAATGAAAATATTCTTTTTGTTTGCGGTCAATTCCCAAAGAATATGGGAGGGGGGGTAAACTTATATAATTATGAGCTGATTAGAAATTTATCTGATCTGGGATATAATGTAACTATTCTCTCACTCAGAAAAGAAATTATGGATGATATTGATATTGCTTTGGATTTTCCAAACAATATCGAATTAATTCTGGATACGGGAATTGATGGACTATCTGGATTTTTATCAGAGCGTAGTGGATCATTTGATTATGTCTGGGTATCAGAAATTCAAACGTTAGATCGTATAAAGCCTATTTTAGAGAATAACATACAGCATATTCCGTCTTTAAGCATGATCTTGTCTGTTAATGGCTCAAAAGCGGAAGAGGTTTACTACAGAAAAAAAACAGGTTGTGTGGATGACAAACAACAAGAAGTAGAAGATTTAAAACAAGAGTTGTCTAATGCTTATTTATGCCAAATGATAACAGCCAGTTATCACGAAGAAACCGATAATATTAAAAGAGCTGGTTATGGGAATGTTATTTATTTAATGCCACCAGTAAAAGAATATTTGACAAAGGATTTTCTATCTTTTGATGAACGAGAAGGAGTATTATTTAATCTGCCAATTAATGAATCTGGAGATGCTGTGCATGATGGTTTGGATTGGTTCATCAATCATGTTTTACCAATATTAGATAAAAAGTTACCTAATAATGTTCTTGTAACGTTAGCGGCAGATTGTGACCCTTCCATTGATTTAACAGCTTATACTCAACATTCGAGAGTAGAGTTGTTTTGGGGGGATAGTAGAGAGCTTTATCGTACGAAACGAGTTTTTATAGATCCAACACGAGTTAGTAGTAAAATTGTTTTTGAAAACATTATTGCAGCTAAAGAAGGATTACCGGCGGTTATAGGTGAAACGAGTTGCAGTCAGATTGGCTGGATCGATGGAAAACAATGTTTGAATGGTGGTTTTTCTGATCCTCAGCGTTTCGCTGAAGCCATTATAAAGCTTTATACCAATAAAAATCTATGGGAAGATATATCTGATACAGTTCAGAAATTTATTCAGGATCCACCATATAAAGCTCATTTTAAGGAACATGTACAACATATATTATCCCTCGCGCGGGGAGAAGGTGAGGTTCCTGTATCTCCGTATGCTTTTGAAACACATAACCTGAAAAAGGAGGTAAAACTATCACCAACTCCTTTACGTGTTCGTCCACGAAAAACGATGGATACCGTATTGCCTGAAATTCAGAGTGTTAATGACGAGAATGAAGTTTCTCTTGAAGAAAATGAAACATTTGCTCCACGTATTGGTATTGAAATCCCAGAATAGGTTTATTTATGAATAACATGCAGTCTCTAAATTCCGTATTGAATTATGTTGATCAAAATTTAGATGTTTCTATTCAAAAATTATTTGAACTACTGCGTATCCCAAGCATATCAACGCAACCTATACATGCTGAAGACTGCCGTAAAGCAGCCAATTGGTTGAAAGAAGATTTGCAATCAATAGGTTTTAAGGCCAGTCTAAGGGAGGTTAAATGGGCTAAACCGGGCCACCCTATGGTGCTGGCTCATTCTGACCAATCCTCTGCAAAACCACATGTTTTGTTTTATGGACATTACGATGTTCAACCCACAGATCCTGATCATTTGTGGGGAACTCCGCCTTTTGACCCTGTTTTAAAAGAAAGCGTTTCTGGACATAAAGTAATTATTGCTCGTGGTGCGAGTGATGATAAAGGGCAGGTCATGACCTTTTTAGAGGCATGTCGTGCTTGGAAAGCAGTTAACGGTTCTTTACCTGTAAATGTGAGTATTCTTTTAGAAGGAGAAGAAGAAAGCGGTGGAGAGAACTTGCTCCCATTTCTAAAAGAAAATGCAGATGAGTTACTTTCAGATGTTGTATTGGTGTGTGATACAGCAATGGCCGATCGGGTAACACCCGGTATTACCACTTCATTACGTGGAATGGTAACACAAGAAGTAACTATCCAATGCGCTTCTCATGATTTGCATTCTGGAATTTATGGCAATGCTGCGGCTAATCCCATTGCTATTTTGTGTCATATATTAGCATCTTTAAGAGATATTGATGGCCGTGTGACACTTCCTAATTTTTACGATGGCATTATCGAGCCTTCCTCAGAGACGAGAGATCAATGGAAGAAAATTTTTCCTAGTGACGAAAATTTATTATCTGAAGCAGGTTTGAGTGTTGCAGCAGGAGAAAAAGGATATACGGCGATAGAGCAAACATGGTGCCGTCCTAGCTGTGAGATTAACGGAATTTCTGGAGGATATGAGGGGGATGGTTTTAAGACGGTTTTACCCGCAAAAGCTTCTGCAAAAGTTTCATTCCGCTTAGTCCCCGGTCAGAACCCAGCATTAATTGAGAAATCTTTTAGAGACCACGTAACATCTTTACTCCCCAAAGATGCAAAAGTGGAGTTTAAGTCTTTTGGTGCATCGGAGGGGTTTGCCGTATCTCGGGAAAGTAAATATTTAGCTCCAGCATTAAACGCTTTAACGGAAGAGTGGGGAGTAAAAGCTGCAACAATTGGATCAGGCGGTTCTATTCCTGTCGCTGGAGAAGTGAGAGAAGCTTTAGGGCTGGATACTTTGTTAATTGGGTTTGCCCAAGCAGATGATCGTATTCATTCACCTAATGAGCAATATGGAGTAGAGTCTTTTCATAAGGGCATTCGCTCTTGGGTTCGTATTCTCGCAGCATTAGCAGAAGCTTAATAGATTATATGTCTTTACCTATTGCATTAACATTAGGAGACCCTGCTGGGATTGGCCCTGAGTTGACTGTTTCTGCTTGGAAAGCATTAAAAAAAACTGGACTAGTCTTTTTTTGGCTTGGGGACTCACGATTATTCAATGACAGTGTTCCTTTTGTAGAAATACAAACTCCTGAAGAAGCAAAAGACGTTTTCCCAACAGCACTTCCTATTATTTCGGTACGGTGCCCTGTTTTAGTTCAAGCAGGAAAACCAACGCCTCAGAATGCTTCTGCAGTTATTTCAAGTATTGAAAAAGCTGTGCACTTTGTACAAGCAGAGCAGGCATCAGGGGTAGTGACCAATCCTATTGCTAAAAATATTTTGGCGGAAGCCGGCTTTCCTTATCCAGGGCACACAGAGTTTCTCGCAGCATTATGCAATAGTGCTGGAAATGAAATAATGATGCTAGCGTCACCCTCTTTAAAAGTGGTTCCCATTAGTATTCATGTGTCTTTAAGAAACGCGATTGAGTCATTAACAAGTGAACGCGTGATTGAGGTTGCTAAGGCAACCAATATCGCTTTAAAAAAAGATTTTGGAATATCAGCTCCTCATTTAGCTATTGCTGGTTTGAACCCTCATGCCGGAGAGGCTGGTCTGATGGGGAGTGAAGAACAAGATATTATTATACCAGCGATAAATCGTTTAAAGTCCGAAGGTATTCACGTATCTGGGCCAATGCCGCCAGATACCATGTTTAGTGCTGGGATAAGATCCAGCTACGATGCGGCAATATGTATGTATCATGACCAAGCTTTGATTCCATTAAAAACACTCGATATGGCCGAAGGCGTGAATGTAACATTGGGATTGCCTATTATTCGGACATCACCCGATCATGGAACAGCATTTAATATTGCACAGCCTATCGGTTCTGACACAGGAAAAGCAGATGTTTCCAGTTTGTTGTCTGCCATAAAATTAGCCGATCAAATGGCTGTATATAGAAGGAAAAAATCATGATCCGTCTGGGAGTAAATATAGATCACGTGGCGACTCTGCGAAACGCGCGTGGAGGAAATTATCCAGACCCTGTGGAGGCAGCACAATTAGCGATTAAGGCCGGTGCAGATGGTATTACAGCGCATTTAAGAGAAGACAGGCGGCATATTCGTGATGCTGATATGGCAAGGCTTAAAGAACTATCTGCACCATTGAACTTTGAAATGGCCGCTACAGAAGAAATGGTCGATATCGCTGCACGTTTAAAGCCACATGCTTGCTGTCTGGTGCCAGAAAAAAGGGAAGAGGTAACAACAGAAGGCGGCTTAAATGTTGCGTCTCAAATTAATGCTTTGCATCCAAAGATTTTGAAATTGCAAGATGCCGGTATCCGTGTATCTCTTTTTATTGATCCAGATATAGAGCAAATTAGAGCAGCTAAAGAGTTAAATGTTCCCGTTGTTGAACTCCATACAGGGGCTTATGCTCATGGTGGAGTAGGGGAGTTGGAGCGGTTGGAAAAAGCTGCAAAAGAGGTAGAAAAACTTGAGATAGAACTTCATGCAGGACATGGATTAACTTTTGAAAATGTGATTCCTATTCTTCAACTCCCAAAACTAAAAGAACTGAATATAGGGCATTTTCTAATTAGTAATGCGGTTTTTTATGGTTTGGGTTATTCCGTAAAAAAAATGAAGGATCTGATTAACCCTTAAAGGGATGCCGGGTAAGCCCGGCATTTTTTATTTGGCAGGTTGAATGAGGGGAACAGTTTTATCGTCACTAAACTTAGGAACATATTTTCCAGATTGCTCTGAATAGGTTGCACTTGAACTCTGAGGAGCAATTGCAGGAGAGTGGAAAGCTGAAACAGGTCCAAAAGGACCGGCATTGACACGATGCATGGTTGATTCACGCTGCCGGCCACATCCGCGGGTTATAAGAGAGCAGATACCATCTGTTCCGATATATTCATCATCGTTACCTGCATAATGAATTTCAGACACACGATCATGATCGAGCCGAAGGATCATGTGACATGAGTTTCCGCCACCGCCGAGAGCAGATTGATAAATATTAACAAAGGATTGAACCGGGAAAAAACCACTATCTCCAGAAAGAGTTGTTAAGGTTTTTGAAGCACTATACTGCCAAATTTCGGTTGTGTTATTAAGTTTTTTGACGCTTCCCGGAATACCAGCGCAGGCTTGCAAGTCATAACTGGTCATTCCGATCATTTCAATCTGTGCTCTATGGGCATTGCGTGAGTCAAAGTACCCACACCCTGAAAGAGTAACAGCTGAAAGAATTATCCCGGAAATGCGTAAGAAATGCAGACGCATTTTTTCTCCATTATTTTAATAAAAGCTGAAAGTCTGGTTAAAACCAGAACGGATGAGTAGAAACCACCAAACGCTTTTGAACCTTAAGGTGGGTAAAATTAAACTTTTCGATGTGACTTTACTTTTGTCCCAACGATAGGATAAGCCACCCAAAGAGTAAGGCAACGATAAGGAATACCAATTTAATGGCTGATATAACCCTTTCCGAGGTGAAGCGTCTTCAGATAACGCTACAACGTCTTCTTGGTTCGCCAAAATTAACCGTTAATAAGCCGGCGAGAAAAGGCATGAGTGTAGAAATTGCTGTCGCTGGAGAAGTGGTCGGTACAGTTCATCGCGATGAGGATGAAGGTGAAGTTTCGTATGCTATTCACATGACTGTACTGGAAGAAGATTTGCCGGCTGAGTAACCTAGGGTCTGGGTGTAGAATTATTAAGAGGGGTTGGAAGGTCAAAGCGAGTGATTTTCCAGCCCCATTTTACAAATTCCATATGAATAATAAGCGGTGTCTTTCCGGGCTCCTCTAACTCTGTAGAAAATGTATTTGGGCTCGTAAAATGAGCATGTAAATGCCCAGAAAATGGCCAGAACATAGTGCTGGAAGGGCTATTATTCTGCACTGGAAGAATAAAGCCATGGATCGATTTCAGAAAATTTTCTGGCGTATCATTATTCATCTTATTGACGATAACACTCCCTAAAAAGGAACGCCCGAAACCGGGAAGATCTTCTCCCAAACCATCTTCAGGTGGAGTGACCTGTTTTTTGATAGAGTGCGAAACTGAAGTCCAATCTAAATAAGAAACAACTTTTTTAGAGTTGTTTACTTTCATGGCGCGCTCAATGCTCCATAACGTCCAAAATGGAGAGATGAGATAAATAACAGCTACACTACCTAAAGCAAATATGCTACCGAAGCCAATGCGTGAAGAGAAGATCCGTCGGATAGATGGCATTTTGGATCTCCCTTTTGACAAGTGTAAGCAACGTTCTTTTACTAAACTATCTTAATTTTGCCGTAAAAGTTAGTCTTATTTTGATATGATAAATTATTTTTCTGATCGAGAGCTTGAGCGTTATTCTCGGCATATTCTTTTGCCAGAAGTTGGGGCTTTAGGTCAGTCGAACCTAAAAAATGCTTCTGTCTTGGTTGTTGGTATGGGAGGCTTAGGTGCGCCTTTGGTGCAACAATTAGCGTCTTCAGGGGTAGGGCATCTGGGGTTAGTTGATCATGATCGAATTGAATTAAGTAATTTACAAAGACAGATTTTATATCAAGAAGCAGATATTGGTCGTTACAAGGCAGAGGTTGCTGCGGAAAAAGCGGAATTATTAAATCCATTTATTACTGCAACGCCCATGGTGATCAAAGCGGATCAGAATAATCTTGATCAGATAATTCCAACATATGACATTGTTTGTGATGGGAGTGATAATTTCACAACGAGATTAACTGTGTCAGATGCATGTGTTAAACACGGGAAGACACTTGTTTCAGGAGCTGTACAGGGTTTTTCAGGACAAATAGGTGTTTTTAGACCTCATAAAGGCGGCCCTTGTTATCGTTGTCTTTTTCCTGAGGCGAACGAGACAGATGCTCTAACCTGTGGACAATCTGGGGTGCTTGGGCCCGCTGCTGGTGTAATGGGCAGCCTAATGGCGGTAGAAACCACAATTGAGATTATGCAGTTACGCGATACAGCAGAAACATTTTTCACCGTTTGGGATGCTTTAACCAGCACCTTTCGAACTTTAAAAGTATCACGTGATCCTGCTTGTCCTATGCATGTAGAATGAAAGTTATTCCATGGAGAAACATCTTTTTCTTAGTTTATCGGATGATTCATGGCAACGTGCCCACTATGCTTTCGTTGTCGCCGCTGGAGCTTTATCAATAGGGCGTTCTGTTACTCTTTTCGCGGGAGGGCAGAGTGTTAAAGCATTGGCAAAAGATTGGTCAGGCCTATCGGGTTATATTCCCGATGCGGAGTTGGCTTTAAAAAAAGTAGCCGGTTTTAAAGAATTACGTGATGCAGTAATTGACTTGGGAGGCGAATTAATGGCCTGTCAGGCTGGAGTAGCAATGACGGATCTTTTACCGGAAATGCTGGAGCGAGAAGTTTCTATTCGAGGTGTGGTTACTTTTTTGGAAAAGTCTCAAAATCATCAAATCTTTTCTTTGTGATTGTTTCTTCACTAAGTTTTGTTTTTTGAAGGCTTGCCGAAATTGTTTCCCGTTGGCAGGGATATGCTTATGAGAATGTCTGGTCCTTTTTTCTTGCAGACTCTGCGTTACCATCGGTTTTCGATGTTAATTTTGTTAGGGTATATGGCAATAGCTGCATCTCCTGCGGATGCTGCACACCATAAACATCCTCATGCCTCTAAAGTTGAAAAAAAGACGAATAAAGTCACTGCTCGGCATTTAAAAAAAACGACCGGGAAAAAAGCTCGAACGATAGAGGCGGCTAGGGCTGCTCATAAAAAAAGATTAGTAAGACGTGCTACAACAGGGGCCGTTGCGGGAGCTGCTGTTGCTGCCGTAGGCGCATCAGTTGCAGCAACAGCTCCATCTACACAGACACCTCCAACGGCGCCTGTTCCAGATAATTCCAACAAAGGAACGAATACAGGTTTGCCACTTCCTCGCTTTGCAGCATTACGTGCTGACAAAGTTTATATGAGAAGAGGGCCAGGAGATCGTTATCCAATAGACTGGGTCTATCATCGTCGCGGTTTACCTGTTGAGGTAGAGCGCGAGTTTGATGTCTGGAGATTGGTAGAAGACTCTGATGGTCAAAAAGGCTGGGTTCATCAGGCAACGCTCTATGGAAGTCGCACATTTGTCATTCCAGGGTTGCCACCAACAGGGGTTAAGGCTCAGGTTGGGGAGGCGTCTGCAAAAGAAGGGGACCATATTGGACGTGCTGACGCTCGTATCTTAGGACATGTTTCTACTCAAGAAGATGCGCGTTCATATAAAAATGACATTTCACTCATGAGCCATCCGGAAGAAGATAGTAGCATTGTTGCTCTTCTTCAGCCGGGAACGGTGGGTAATATTAAATTATGCCCACAAAATTCACAGTGGTGCCAAGTTTCTGTAAAAGGCTATCAGGGCTGGTTACCACGTCGTTTATTCTGGGGGCTCCTCCCTGGCGAAACGATTCAACCTAACTGATTATTCAGCGAGGACGCCATATCATGACATCCATTTCTCATCATCGTCGTACACGGATCGTCGCAACTCTTGGGCCAGCTTCATCCTCGCCAGAGATGATCCTTTCTCTTGCGAAAGCTGGTGTTAACGTTTTTCGCTTAAACTTTTCTCATGGAACACATGAAGATCATGGAAAGCGGCATGCAGCTGTTCGAGCCGCAGAAGAGCAGGTAGGTCATCCTCTTGCTATTTTAGCAGATTTACAGGGACCTAAGTTACGTGTTGGTGTTTTTGAAAATGGCCCTATTATTTTAGAGTCAGGTAAACGCTTTCGCCTAGATTTAGATAATAAACCTGGCAATCAGGATCGTGTTACGCTTCCACACCCAGAAATTATTTCAGCGGCTAAGGTTGGAAGTAATCTTCTTCTGGATGACGGAAAACTTAAATTACGTGTTGTCGAAGTAAAAGACGGCGCACTAGAAACTGAAGTGGTTATCGGTGGAAAGCTGTCTGAACATAAAGGCGTTAATGTTCCTGACGTAGTCCTGCCTATTCCTGCCTTGACAGAAAAAGATCATAAAGACTTTCAATACGCTCTTTCTATTGGTGTTGATTTTATTGCCCTTTCATTCGTGCAAAGAGCGGAAGACGTTAAAGAAGCACGCAAGATTGCTGATGGACGTGCAGCGATTATTACCAAGCTTGAAAAGCCACAAGCCATTGATTCATTAGAAGAGATTATTCATCAATCTGATGCTGTGATGGTCGCTCGTGGTGATTTAGGGGTTGAACTACCTCCAGAAGAAGTTCCAGTTGCTCAGAAAAGAGCGATTGCTGAAGCGCGTCGTCAATGTAAGCCTGTCATCGTGGCAACACAGATGCTGGAAAGCATGATTGAAAATGCAACACCTACACGGGCTGAGGTATCTGACGTTTCGAATGCAGTTTATGACGGTGCAGATGCTGTCATGCTTTCAGCAGAAAGTGCAGCCGGTAAATATCCGATCGAAGCTGTTTCGATTATGGCACGTATTGCATCTCGTGTAGAGCAGGATCATGAATGGCGTTTGCGGATGGATCGTTTACGCCCTCAACCCGAAGGGACTGTTCAGGATGCTGTTGCACAAGCCGCTTGGCAAGTGAGCCGTACATTGACTGCGACAGCAATTGCAGCACATACCAAAAGTGGTGCAGGAGCATTGCGTATGGCACGGGAACGGCCACATTGCCCAATTTTAGCCTTAACACCAGATATTAAAGTTGCCCGTCGGCTTTGTGTTGTATGGGGCGCATTCCCTCGTGTTGTTGAAAGAGACCGTGCTGCCCATGGTATTGAAGATTTGGCCGGTCCAGCAGCTGAATTAGCTCGTAAGCTAAAGTTCAGCAATGAAGGGGACCATATTCTTGTCTTGGCTGGCCTACCATATGGTCATTCAGGAAGTACGAATACACTTCGTGTCGTGAAGGTATAGTTCCTTTTTAGTAGATTATTGTGAGGTGGTTTTCACCTCACAATAATCTAAACCTGTTTGTTTTCGATAAGTTTGCGACGAATTTGTCGGCTATGTTCGATTTTGTTTGTGATTGTTGCTCCATCACCTTCACGAATGGCCTGAGCCATTGTTTCAGCATTTAAAATAAATCGATCTAACGTGTCTAAAATAGCGTCTTTGTTCTCAATAAAAATATCACGCCACATGATCGGGTCTGAACCTGCAATGCGTGTGAAATCCATAAAGCCAGAGGCTGCATAATCTAAAACGGCTGTTTTAAGTTCTCCCGATAAATTGTCAGCGCTATCGCAAATTGTAAAAGCGAGTAAGTGTGGCAAATGGCTAACCATTGCGCAGATGCGGTCATGTTTTTCATCTGCTAGAATATTTGTTTTTGCTCCACATAAAGCCCAAAATTCTTCCATTTTATGAATCGCATGGGGGTCTGTATGGGGTGGTGGAACGAGTAAACACCAACGATTTTCAAATAACTTTGAAAACCCTGCATCTGGGCCAGAATGTTCTGTTCCAGCCATTGGATGTCCGGGGACATAAGAGATATTTTGCGGTAAAATTTGTTGGATTTTTAGACTAATCTTACCACGGACGGATGCAACATCCGATAAAATTGCTCCCGCAGGCATGTGAGGCAAAACAGCTTGGGCAACGTTTTCGACAGCTCCAACTGGGACACAAATAATTACGCAATCAGCTTTGGCTGCTTCAGTTAAATCTTCTGTAACAACATCCGCTAAGTTCAGCTCTTCTATACGTTTAAGGTTGTTGGGATTATTATCTGCAACAATCAGTTTATTGGCGATTGCGTTATTTTCTCGTGCTTTTCGTAAAATAGAAGAACCAATTAGCCCCGGTCCGATAATGGAGAGGGTGTTAAAAAGCGCCATTAATGAACCTTTGCAATGTTAACTATTTAAAGATTTTTTATGCTTTAAACAGGTTATTTCCACAAACTGCCAGATTAAAAGAACAGGTATTCCAATAAAAATATCACGTCCACGTCGCAAAAGAGAAATACTTAAGGAAACCTGTGCATCAATCCCAAACACCATTCCCAGAGTGACATACCCTATTTCTTGTACTCCAAGGGCGCCAGGAACGAGAAAGCCGGCTGACATAATACCACACACGACACCTTCTATCGCTAAAGCGGCGAGAAAACTAATATGTGCTCCAAGTAGTAAAAAAGAAACCCACGTTACAAATGCGCTGCCAATCCAACAAAATAAGTGGGTTAATGCCCCAAGAGCAATACGGTCAGGCCGATCCCATAAATTTTCTAAACGTTCTTGAAAGAGCTCTGAGTTGTTGGTCATAATTTTTTGCCAATCAGCAGCAATATGATGACCAAGAAAGGAGGATGTTTTACGCAGAAGGCTACCGCCATTCTTTTGCGTCCAAATAAACCCGACACTCCCAACGATGAGAAAGAGCATTCCTAAAATGAGTGGGATAATAAAAGCTGAAGATCCTCGATATCCAATAAGACATATTAATGCGAGGCCGATAAACGCTATTTGTCCCAGCACTTCGGTTGTAATATCAACAAGATTTGCGGCAATCGCTTCTGGCCAAGTGATGGGTTTCCCATAAATGTCGTGTGGAGATTGGCCTGAAATAGTGGCTCTTACACCAATTAGCATCCCCCCTAATTGAGAGAAAGGTAAACAAGCTGTCGCAGCATCGCGCACAATGCGGGCACTGGTTAAACGAAAAAAGCTAAGTTGTGGAACGGCGGCTTTCCAAGCGAGCCCTAGTCCAAGGTCCAAGATAAGCTGAATAATAATCAATAGAAGAAAGCCGCTAAAACCGACTTTTTTTAAAGCGTTGCCAACAGGATGAATGCCTGCTTTTGCTGCAATAAAAGTAAAAAGTGTAAGGCCAAGTACGGCAAGGATAATGGGAAGAGATTTTTTCAACGTCTTAATCACAATTTGTTTTGGTATGCCTGTAACCCACCGTTCTATAACTTTCTAGCCCTAGAGATGCTTTCCTATAGAGCAAGAGCAGAGTATAGGAATAAAAAAGTTATTAAATTGTCGAATGAACTAAGGAGCAATGCTAATATGAACGATATAACACTCGTTACAGGCAGCTCTGGTTTTGTAGGCTCTGCTGTTGTCCGTGTTCTTCAAGAGCGTGGACATAAACTGCGCTTATTTGTACGTCCAAATTCAGATCGTTCTAATATTGCAGCCCTTGATGGTGTTGAGTTAGTTTTTGGTGACTTAACTGATCCATCAACACTGCCAAGTGCACTAAAAGGTGTAAAAAATCTTTTCCATATTGCGGCTGATTATAGACTTTGGGTGCCAGACCCTTCAGCAATGATGCAAGCCAATGTTGAGGGGACTAAACATTTGATGCTGGAAGCATTGAATGCTGGTGTTGAAAAAATTGTTTATTGCTCGTCAGTTGCCGCTTTAGGTTTAAGAAGTGACGGGGTGCCCGCAGATGAAAACACCTTTGTTGCAGAAGATAAGGTGATCGGGATTTATAAGCTCTCAAAATACAGGGCAGAGCAAGAGGTTCTAAGATTAGTACGTGAAAAAAGACTGCCTGCTGTTATTGTAAATCCATCAACTCCTGTAGGGCCTAGAGATATTAAACCCACCCCCACAGGGCAGATGATACTGGATTGCGCGGCTGGAAAAATGCCGGCGTATGTTGAAACTGGCTTAAATATTGTTCATGTTGATGATGTTGCTGAAGGACATGCTTTAGCTTTTGAGCGTGGCAAAATAGGTGAAAAATATATTCTAGGCGGTGAAAACATGATGCTAGGAGATATTTTTAGACTGGTCAGTGAAATCGCATGTGTAAAGCCACCCCAGATTAAACTGAAACAATCATGGTTATATCCTGTAGCTATTGCCTCTGAGTGGTTGGCTCGGGGTTTTGGGATACAGCCTAAAGTGACGCGTGAAACGTTAGAAATGTCAAAAAAACTAATGTTTTTTTCTTCTCTGAAAGCACAAAGAGATCTTGGCTATGCTCCACGGCCAGCA
Source organism: Swingsia samuiensis (assembly GCF_006542355.1). Taxonomy (NCBI): domain Bacteria; kingdom Pseudomonadati; phylum Pseudomonadota; class Alphaproteobacteria; order Acetobacterales; family Acetobacteraceae; genus Swingsia; species Swingsia samuiensis. The sequence goes on from NZ_CP038141.1 coordinate 2,031,190, forward strand.
CGTGATGCAATCGCAGATGCAGTTTCATGGTTTCGATTACATGGGCGTATAAAATAATGTTGTTGAAGAGTGTTTTTGCGAGCGTCGTCGCTTGGGTATATCTGATTTTTTTTCGAGGTTTTTTCTGGCAGAAAGGGCCTATATTAGAGCGGAAAAAGCCGCCTAAATGTATTCCGGATGTAGCCATTGTAGTGCCTGCTCGAGATGAAGCAGAATCTATTTTTGAGAGTATTAGTTCGCTTCTAAAGCAACATTATGATGGAAAATTATCTGTTATTCTTGTGGATGACCAAAGCACAGACGGAACAGCAGACATTGCCCGTACGATAGACGATCCCCATCAACGCTTGACCATTATTACCAGCCAAGACCGACCGAGTGGCTGGAGCGGAAAGCTTTGGGCTGTTCATCAAGGGGCGCAGGAAGCTCTCAAACATATTAACTCAGATGGATATATTCTTCTTACAGACGCGGATATTATTCACGATCCTGACCATTTAGGCAGTTTGCTTACCAAGGCTCGTGAAGATAATCTGGATCTTGTTTCAGAAATGGTAACTCTTAATTGTATTAGCGCAGCAGAACGGTTTTTAGTTCCCGCATTCGTTTATTTTTTTGCAATGCTTTATCCTTTTGCATCCGTTGCGAATAGAAAGTCTCATATAGCAGGTGCAGCAGGAGGGACGATTTTAATACATCGGCCTATTTTTGAGCAAATTGGTGGAATAGAATCTATTCGAGGCGCTTTGATTGATGATTGCACCTTGGCAGCACATGTAAAACGCGCTGGTGGACGGTTATATCTTGGGCATAGCAATCTTGCCTGGTCCGTTCGCCCATATGAAGGGATGCGTGATATCTGGCATATGATTGCGCGCACCGCTTATGTTCAGTTGCGTTATTCTCCTTTTCTTTTGCTCTTAACACTTTTAGGCATGAGCCTGATTTGGTTTGTACCTGTTCTTTCTATAATGTTAGGTTGTAAAAACGCTAAAAAAGCTGGAATTTTTGCCTATTGTCTTTCGTGCCTTACATTTCTACCAACCTTAAAAAGATTTAATCTTTCTTTTTGGCGCTCATTACCTCTTCCAGTAGTTGCTGCTTTTTACATGGCGGCAACAATAGGATCTGCCATTAACCATCATCGTGGTGTTGGTGTTCGCTGGAAAAGTCGCTCATATACAGGTGAAACAACATAATGGGACAAGCGTGGACTGCAAAAGACGTGACATCTACGAAAGGGAAACAGGATGAAAATTTCCCTGTTGGTTCGTGGTTGATCTCTAAAAGGAATAGATCTGACGTTCATGCATATTATAATTTTGCACGGGCATCAGATGATATTTCGGATACGTCTGAGCTTACAAACGAGCAAAAACTTGATCGTCTTGGATCAATGGCTGCAATCATGCGAGGGGAAGAAAAAGCTCCACAACGTTATGATGCGCATACAGCCGAAGTTTTACGAGACGTTCTTATTAAAAGGTCTGTTCCAATCGAAACAGCAACAGACCTTTTGCATGCTTTTTCCATGGATGTGAAAAAAAATCGTTACGCCACTTGGGAAGAGTTACTGCATTACTGTCAATATTCCGCAAACCCTGTGGGGCGTTTTTTATTACTTCTACACGGTGAGAATAAAGAGACACTTCCTGCTTCAGATGCTTTATGCACGGCTTTGCAAGTGATTAATCATTTGCAAGACGCGGCTAAAGATTTGAAATTTTTGGATCGATGTTATGTTCCTTCTTCTTGGATGGAAGAGGAGGGGGTAACGATAGATGATTTGCGTCTTGTCAGAAGCAAGCCGGGAATACGCCGTGTATTTGATCGGATGCTTGATGAGGTCGATCGTTTAAATAGGCAGGCAAGCACATTGCCTATGTTAATTAGAAATCGGCACATGCGGCTTGAAGCATCTGTGATTGTTAAGTTATCATGTCTTTTAGCTCAAAGGCTGCGCCAAAAAGACCCCATTCAAGAACGGGTCGCTTTAAAGAAGGCTGATGGCCTCAAAGCTCTTGCTTATGCGCTAAAATATATACCTTCTCGTTAATGATAAGAGTTTGTGTCATTATCAGAGCAACAACGATATGAGACATGGTGTCAGAGGATAGAAATGTTATCAGATAAAGTACGTGCTTCTTCTGGATTGCTGTGTGCGCAGACTGATTTAAAATATGTAGAACAGATTGTTCATCATTCTGGAACGTCGTTTGCGAAGGGAATGAAAATTCTACCTCTCGCACGGCGTCAAGGAATGTTTGCGGTATATGCCTTTTGTCGTGTCGTTGATGATATCGCCGATGGAGACGCTGGCGTTTCAGATCCGATAGCGGCACTGAAAGAGTGGCATGAAAGAGTTGATGAATTATTTTCAGGGGTTGCGAGAGATGCTCTTGACCGTGTTTTGATCGCGGTTATTTCACGCTACCAACTGCGTAAAGAAGACTTTCACGCGGTGATTGATGGAATGTTGATGGATTGCGAAGCACCCATTATTGCCCCGACTGAAAAAAACCTTGATTTATATTGTGATCGTGTCGCTTCAGCTGTGGGTCGGCTTTCTGTACGAGTGTTTGGAGATTCATCTCCTGCGGCCGATAAAGTGTCTAACCATCTTGGCCGGGCACTGCAATTAACTAACATTTTGAGAGATATTTCTGAAGATGCTCAAAGAGGGCGTTTGTATTTGCCGGCAGAGCTTTTAGAGCGTTTTAATGTTCCATTGGATCCTCAAGAAGCACTTTATGCGCATGGTTTGGATGGTGTTGCTCGTATTTTAGCGCGTCGTGCACATGACCATTTTCGGGAAGCGCGCCGTGCAATGAAAGAATGTAAGAAGAGTGCCATGCGCCCAGCACGTATGATGGCGGCATCCTATGAACCTATTTTAAGAGCGCTTGAAAAAAGAGGGTGGAAAAATGTGGATCAGCCGCTACGCTTTAATCCGTTAGAGCGTAAATTGAAGACATTTGTAACCTATTTGATAAAGTAATTTTATGAGCCACGTTCATATTATAGGAGGGGGGCTGGCCGGTTTGTCAGCCGCTATTGAGTTAAGCACTCAAGCTCAGGTTACTCTTTATGAAGCTGGCCCCGTATGTGGTGGGCGTGCTCGTTCTTATTACGATCGATCATTGGATGCTTTGATTGATAATGGCAATCACCTCATCTTATCGGCAAATGCGTTAACGTTTCGTTATTTGGATATAATTGGCTCTCGAGATACGCTGGTAGGCCCCGGGGAGCCAATATTTCCTTATTATGATCTTGCAAAAGATCTTGCTTGGACTTTGCGCTTATCCAACGGTCGTATTCCTTTTTGGGCTTTATCGAGAAAGAAAAAAGTACCGGGGATGCGTTTATCTGAGTTTGCATCGATTTTTCGTTTGTTACGGGCGAAAGATGAGACAACGGTAGAAGAGTGTTTGTCAGAAGGGCAATTAAGCCGTCGTCTTTTAGAACCGTTATCTATTTCTGCATTAAATACAGATTTAAAAACGGGCAGTGCTTTATTATTAGCAAATGTTATGCGCCGTTCATTGATGCAAGGAGGGATGGCATGCCGACCATGGTTCCCAGAAACGGGGCTTTCTGAGACTTTTGTCGATCCTGCTTTGGCATTCCTCTCAAAATATCACGGAATAGTAAAAACAGGATCACGTGTTAACTCGATTCAAAAAGAAGGTGGACGAGTTCAATCGTTTGAAACAACACAAGGGATAATAAATCTAGGAGCAGAAGATTATGTTATTGTCGCGACCCCTGCGCCTGTAACACAAAACTTATTGCCAGAAGTCTCTGCCCCTGATGCTTATGAAAGCATTGTGAATGTTCATTATAAGCTTCCTTTTGTTCCTCATATTCAAGGCGTTGTCGCTCGGTCAAAGTTTATTGGACTTGTCGGAGGAATAGCAGAGTGGGTTTTTATAAAGGGGAATATTCTTTCCGTTACTGTAAGTGCTGCTAATCGTTACGCTGCACAGGATAATGAGACACTGACCTCCATTATATGGTCCGAGATTAGGCGTGCGACTAATCCTGTTATTACGGAAGAACTGCCAGATGAGGCTCCGCCCTCTCGTTTGGTTCGGGAGAAAAGAGCTACGTTTGCAGCAACACCAGAACAAAATCGAAAAAGACCTTATGCAAGAACGGATATAAAGAATATGGCCTTAGCAGGAGATTGGACAAATACAGGTCTTCCTTCGACTATTGAAGGGGCCATTCAGTCTGGCTTGTCGGCAGTATCTGCTTTGGGGTTTCGTTCTGCGGTATTTTATACTGAAAAAAATTTATGATAGAGTAGAAGAGTGTTTGTAATATTTCAATTTTCTATAATTCTGTTTAAATCTGGTTACGAATCTTTTTACTAAAATAAAGAAAAGGAGAGCAGTGTGAGCGAGGCTTCATTTCGCAGTTCTGTCGATATGGCAGATGTTGATCGTGCAGTCGATGGGGCTCATGCTGCTCTTGGGAACCTCCAAAAAGAAGATGGGCATTGGGTTTTTGAACTTGAAGCTGATGCAACAATTCCAAGTGAATATGTATTATTAGAGCATTATCTGGATCGGATTGATCCAGAAAAAGAAAATAAAATTGGTGTTTATTTACGCCGTATTCAGGGCGAGCATGGTGGATGGCCTCTTTATTATGGAGGGAATTTTGATTTATCAGCCAGTGTTAAGGCTTATTTTGCATTAAAAATTATTGGTGATGATCTGAACGCAGATCATATGAGACGTGCACGTGAAGCCATTTTAGCACATGGAGGTGCTGCAAGAAGTAATGTATTTACGCGTATTCAACTCGCTTTATACGGAGAGGTCCCTTGGAGTGCGACCCCCGTCATGCCTGTTGAATTGATGCTTCTGCCTCGGACGGCATTCTTTTCTATTTGGAATATGGCGTATTGGTCTAGGGTGGTTGTTGCATCTTTATTGGTATTGAGCGCATTAAAACCAAAAGCTATTAATCCGAAAGATGTACATATCCCAGAGCTTTTTGTTGAGCCTCCTGCACAGGTTAAGGATTGGATTAAAGGGCCTTATCGCTCCGTATGGGGGCGTGTATTTAAACATTTAGATACAGCATTGCGTCCAATACTGCCGCTTATTCCGAAGAAAATACATGAAAAAGCAATACAAGAAGCCGTTAAATTTATAGAGCCTCGCTTGGGAGTGGGAGGCTTAGGCGCTATTTATCCAGCTATGGCCAATGTGATCATGATGTACCGCGCTTTTGGTGTTCCAGATACAGATGCGCGTGTAGTGAAAGCATGGCAGGCTATTCAAGATCTTCTTGTCACGAAAGAAGATGAAATTTACTGCCAGCCATGTGTTTCTCCAGTTTGGGACACTGGGTTGTCTGGCTTGGCGATGTTAGAAGCAGCATCAGGGCTTAACCCTCAAAAACGTGAAGAAACAATTAATAAATTAAAGAAAAGTGCTGAATGGCTTAGGAAGAAACAAATCCTGGATGTAAAAGGAGATTGGGCGATTAATGCGCCAAATGTTCGACCTGGTGGTTGGGCCTTCCAATACGAAAATGATTATTATCCTGATGTGGATGATACTGCTGTTGTTGGTATGCTTTTACATCGGCTTGATCCAAAGGAAAATCAGGAAGCAATTGAGCGTGCTCGTGAGTGGATTATCGGGATGCAAAGCACCAATGGGGGGTGGGGCGCTTTTGATATTGATAATGATCTTGAGGCCCTTAACCATATTCCATTCTCAGATCATGGCGCTCTTTTGGACCCCCCAACGGCAGATGTCTCGGCGCGTTGTGTCTCTTTTTTATGTCAGTTAGGGCATCCAGAAGATCGGCCCGTGATTGAAAAAGGAATTGAATATCTTCGTAAAGAACAGGAGAAGGAAGGCTGCTGGTTTGGGCGGTGGGGAACGAACTATATTTATGGAACATGGTCTGTTCTATGCGCTTTAAATATAGCTGGCATTTCCTACAATGATCCGATGATCCGTCGAGCGGTTACATGGCTGAAAGATGTTCAGAGATCAGACGGCGGATGGGGAGAGGATTGCGCTACTTATGAAGGCACTGCTCCAGGAGTATATAAAGAAAGTCTTCCCTCTCAAACGGCTTGGGCTGTATTGGCATTAATGGCCGTTGGAGAACGTGATTCAGAGATGGTTAAGAAAGGAATTCAATTCCTCAAAGATCAACAGGATGAAAATGGCGAATGGCATGAAGAGCCGTATAATGCCGTTGGTTTCCCTAAGGTTTTTTACCTGCGCTATCATGGCTACAAACAATTTTTTCCATTAATGGCTTTGTCTCGTTATCGGAATCTGTTGTCGAGCAATAGTGGGCGTGTGGAGTATGGGTTTTGATTCTAGGTGTTTTAGTTGGTCTTAAAGAAGAAGCCAGAATTATTCGTCGTTTCTTACCAGATGCTCCCATTGCGACGAGTTATGCCACATCAGATGGAGCTCATAAGGCAGCACAAAGGCTAGTGCATGCTGGAGCGACGCATTTGCTATCATTTGGATATGCTGGCGGATTATCATCAAGTGTTTTACCGGGAACTATTATTATCCCAGATAGAGTTATAGTGGGGAAGGTCTCTTATAAAACAGATCCGCATCTAAACTCACGTATCAATATTGATAAAGCTCGGACAGGAAGTATTTTACATAGTTCTAAAATAATAGATAAAGTAGAAGAAAAGAATGGATTATACCGCAAGACGGGTTGCGTTGCAGTGGACATGGAAAGCGGTGCTTTAGCAAGCACAGGGCTTCCTTTTTCTGTTTTGCGTGTTATTTGTGACGATGTTAATCAGCCATTGCCTGAAGCTGCTATTTCAGGAATGAAAAATGGGAATATTTATATTAAAGGGCTTGTACGTTCTTTATTACAAGATCCCTCCCAGATTTCGAGTTTAATTGCGTTGGGAAAAGATGTTTCCCAAGCTAAGAAGTCTATAATTGACTTCTTAGAGCAGAATCCAATCAGTTTTTAAGGTTGTCTGGCCGGAAGCCTGTAGCAATAACGTATAATTCTTTGGACTCTTTGCGTGAAGCAGGGGGTTTTACGTGTTTTACAGATTGGAACGCGTGTTTCATGGTGTTTAACATTTGGTGTTCCGTTCCTCCTTGAAACACTTTAGCGATGAACGTTCCGCCATCTGCTAGGACGTGCATGGCAAAGTCCAATGCGCCTTCTGCGAGCCCCATAATACGTAAGTGATCTGTTGCGGCATGACCTGTTGTGTTGGGCGCCATATCAGACATCACAAGATCAGCAGGGCCGCCAAGGATGGTTTTTAGGCGGTCAGGCATATCAGGGTCTGTGAAGTCACCTTCGATAAAATCAGCGCCATGAACTGGGTCAATTGGGAGCAAGTCAACACCGGCAATGTGCGCGGCACCTCTTTTGATCGCTACTTGAGACCACCCGCCAGGAGCTGCTCCGAGATCGATAATACGAGATTCAGGTTTGATAATTTTAAACCGATCATCAATTTCAATGAGTTTAAAGGCTGCGCGTGAACGCCAGCCTTGCTTCCGTGCTGCAGCTACGTAAGGGTCATTTAATTGGCGGTTTAACCATCTTTGTTGAGCTGTTGTACGACCACGCGCTGTTTTTAAGAAAACAGTTTTATTGCGAGCAGTTTGAGAAGTAGATGCATCAAGAGAAGCATCTTCTACACCGGGTGTTGATGTGCTTTTTAATGCCTTTCCAGGAATTCTATTGGCATCATTATTTTTTTTACGTGAATTTGAGCGAAATTTAGAAGAGCTCATACAGATAAATAACTTTCAAAAGGCATGTGAGGCTGTATCCCAACACGAAAATGGCTCTTTGGACGATACGAGTGTGAACGAATACGATAGTTTCGTGCCATACGCAAAAGCATTCCGTCCCTCAGCCCACGATCTGCTATGGTTATTTTGTTGATTGGCCAGCTTTGATGGATAGCTTCAAAAATAGCGCAACCCGGAAGAACGTATTTAACACGCTCTTTTCCAACGCAGGGATGTAACCCTCGTAAATTATTTGGAATCTCTTGTAAGGTTTTAATGGCTTCCTTCATGACAGAACCGGGAAGTGTAATGCCATCAATAAGTGAGCGGTCGTATTGAGGTAAACGAAGGGCTATTCCAGCAAGTGTCGTGACTGTACCAGAAGTCCCAAGCAGGCAGGTTTGACCCTTACTCACCTCATCACGAATACGATGTGTCGCTTCAAATTCAGAAAGAAGGCTTTTCACATAAGAGACCATTTTTTTGTAAGAAATGGCATCATGGCCTTCGCCAAACATTTCCTGAAGAGCAATCACACCAGTAGGTAAGCTCACCATACCAATTAATGTCTGAGTTTTGCGTTTATGATCTATCTGAACCCATGCAATTTCGGTTGACCCACCGCCAATATCAAAAATAATACCTCGTTTATGAACAGCACGAGCGTAATGTTGAGCCGATGGGAAAAGAGGAGAGCAGCTTTCTAGGGCAAGCTCAGCTTCTTCACGCGCTGTAATAATATCGATTGTAAGACCGATTTCTTTCTGAACACGGTCTAAAAATTCTTTTCCATTAATTGCCTGACGGCACGCTTCAGTTGCAACAGCCTGAACATGGGAGAGTGGCCATTGTGTCATGCGGTCTGCACAAATTTTTAGAGCATCAAGGGTGCGTCTCATAGCGTCTTCCGCCAAAAAGCCGCTTCCTCTTAAGCCTTCTCCGAGTCGAACAGCACGGTTGAAATTATCAACTACTCGAAACCCTCGTGCTGTTGGTGCAGCAATCATAAGGCGGCAATTATTCGTTCCTAAATCGATAGCGCCAAAAAAAGGTCCTGCAAGACGAGGTGCCATTGAAGAAGTTGAAAAATGTGAGCTGAGAGTTTGTTGACCACCCTGTTTCATTTTCGATTAGGCTCCCGGCCTAGCGCTCCTTAGACCTTAAATTAATTATATAATAACATGTTTCTACTTAACGCAGTAAAGTGAGAAAAATATCATTAAAAAAAATAATTATCGTACTTGCGTTTTATGATATTGATCTTTATGTAACTTTTGGCCGCTTGGGAGATAGTTTAGCGGTAGAACTACCGGCTCTGACCCGGTCAGCCCTGGTTCGAATCCAGGTCTCCCAGCCAAAAATACTAAAAATAAAAATTATATCTTCCCATAGGGGGGGATATTGGTTTAAGAGGACCTGCCAACAGCCGGAAGGGCTATTTGGCCCCCGGTTTATATATTTTAAGATTCTTTACATATAAAGAATGACGGGGCACGCAGGTATGACATCTTCACACAATACGAATTCGCGCATTAGCGAAGCTTTAGCTTTTGATGACGTTTTGGTAGAACCTGCGGAATCTTCAGTATTACCAGCTCAAGCATCGACAAAAACACGTTTAACACGTTCGATTGAGTTAAATATTCCTCTGATGTCTTCTGCAATGGATACCGTTACAGAAGATGCAATGGCCATTGCAATGGCTCAACAAGGCGGGATGGGTGTTATTCATAAAAACCTGTCTGTTGAAGAACAAGCAGAGCAGGTTCGGCGTGTTAAAAGATTTGAATCCGGGATGGTGGTTAATCCCGTTACTGTCGGGCCAGATCAAACTTTAGCCGAAGTACAAATTATTATGGATCGGCACGGTGTCTCGGGTTTGCCTGTCATTGAAGAAGGTTCTGGTCGTCTTGTTGGAATGCTGACAAACCGTGACATGCGGTTCACGTCTGATCTGAACACCCATGTAAAAGACTTAATGACCCCACGGAGTGAGTTGGTCACAGTTTTGAATGGAGCTGCTCCAGAACAAGCGCGTGAACTTTTACATCGTCATCGTATTGAAAAATTGCTTGTCGTTGATGAATCTGACCGTTGTATTGGTCTGATTACAGTTAAGGATATGGATAAGGCGACGACACATCCCTTAGCTATTAAAGATACACAAGGACGTTTGCGCTGTGCTGCGGCTGTAGGGGTAGGGGAAGATGGTTTAAATCGTGCTGCTGCGCTGGTGGATGCTGGGGTGGATGTGATTGTTGTTGATACGGCACACGGGCACTCCCAAGGTGTACTGACAACAGTTGAAACTCTAAAGGCCCGTCATCCTGGGATCCAAATTATTGCGGGTAATGTTGCCACCCCTCAAGCTGCTCGTGCTTTAATTAAAGCTGGTGCTGATTGTATCAAAATTGGGATAGGGCCTGGCTCTATTTGTACAACGCGCGTAGTTGCGGGGGTTGGTGTACCTCAGTTTTCAGCTGTGATGGAAACGGCTGCGGCTTGTCATGAATTGGATATTCCAGCTATTGCAGATGGTGGTATTCGAACATCTGGGGACATTGTCAAAGCGATTGGAGCCGGTGCAGATGTTGTGATGGTTGGTTCTCTTTTGGCAGGAACGGATGAAAGCCCAGGAGAGACATTCCTTTATCAAGGACGTGCATATAAATCCTATCGTGGGATGGGGTCTTTAGGAGCTATGGCTCGCGGTTCTGCTGACCGTTATTTTCAAGCAGAAGTGCGTGACACCCTAAAGCTTGTTCCAGAAGGTATTGAAGGGCAGGTAGCATATAAAGGAGGAATGGCTCCGGTTGTGCATCAGCTTGTTGGTGGGCTGAAAGCGGGCATGGGCTATACTGGCTCCGCTACAATTGGGGAACTTCAAGTCAAAACGATGTTCCGCCGTATAACAAATGCGGGCTTAAGAGAAAGCCACGTACATGATGTTACAATCACACGTGAGGCTCCAAACTATCAACGTGATTGATATTTTTGTTTTAAGCCCTCGCATAATTTAGATAAAAAGGTTAGGGGGTCAACATGACCCCTTCAGCCCGCCTTTCTGGTGCTATTGATCTGCTTTGTGCGATTCAGAATGCACCCCGCCGCCCAGCCGATGCTACTGCGAATACATTCTTCCGCGAACGTCGTTATATAGGCGGTGGAGATCGGCGGACTATTTCAAATCTTGTTTGGGATGTTTTAAGAGGGTGGCGCCGTTTACATTGGCATTTACAAAATACGAAAGGTGATATTTCACCACGGATTTTGTGTGCGGCTTCCATGGTTCTTTCAGGTAATTCTATGGAGCATGTGCGCCAGCTTTTTTCTGGTGAACGATATGCTCAATCGCCTCTAACGTCGCGTGAAGATATTGCGCTTAAAACACTTGAGGGCAAAGAGCTCTCTCAGCAAAAGCAACCAATTGCCGTTCGGTTAGAATATCCAGATTGGATAGAGAGTTTGCTTAAAGAAACATTTGGTTCAAAAATGCCAGATGAGATGGAAGCTATGCTTGGCCTTCCAACGTTGGATTTAAGAGCGAATTTATTAAAAGTAACTCGGGAAGAGGCCCTGAATGCGTTAAAGCGTGAATCATTACATGCTACTGCAACACAGCTTTCCCCTTGGGGTATTCGGCTTGAAGGGCGCCAACCGGTTACAGCCGCCCAAGCTTTTAAAGATGGTTTAGTTGAAATTCAGGATGAAGGGTCACAATTGGTAGTTGCTGCTGCCGATGCACACCCTGATCAGAGGATTGTTGACTATTGTGCTGGAGCAGGAGGGAAGACGCTTGCTTTAGCTATGGCTATGAACAACAAGGGCCATATCGTTGCGTGTGATGTGCATGAAAAACGTCTTGAAGGGGCTGTTAAGCGGCTTAGGCGTGCAGGGGTGCATAATGTAGAGCGCCACCTCATAACGGTAGGAGATAAATGGGTTAAACGTCGTGCAAAAAGCTTTGACCGGGTTTTGGTTGATGCTCCTTGCTCAGGCACGGGAACATGGCGCCGAAACCCAGATGCAAGGCTGCGCTTAACCCCGCAGGATATAGAAGAGTTAGTTCAAAAACAGGCTGAAATTTTAGACAGGGCTGCTTCATTAGTAAAACCCGGTGGACGCATGATTTATGCAACTTGTTCTTTATTGACGCGTGAGAATGATGAACAAATCTCTGCTTTTTTAAAGCGTAATGATAATTTTGTATTACTTCCCGCAGATGAAATGCCAGAATTGCTTCCTAAAATACTTCGAGAAAAGTCCTCTTTTTCTTTGACACCTTTACGCAATGGAACAGATGGCTTTTTTGCATGTGTTTTAAAGAGAAAAGAATAAAATGCCGTATGATATTTTTATAGGAGTTGCGGCAACATTTGGTGCAGGAACACTCGCTCAATGGGTGGCATGGCGCTTTCGTCTTCCTGCAATTGTTTTGCTGTTTACGATTGGCTTATTATTAGGGCCTGGCTTTGGTGTTTTACATCCCTCAGAAACAATGGGGTGGGTTTTTAGACCATTAGTCTCCTTATTAGTGGCTATTGTTGTTTTTGAAGGGGGGATGGCGTTAGATATTCGCCATTTAAAGGAAGCGGGCGAGGGCGTTGCTCGTTTAACTATGGTTGCGCTTCCAATCAACTGGGTATTAGGGGCTGTTGCAGCGCATTATGTTGGTCATTTTGAGTGGGGCTCTTCTTTATTATTTGGTGCAATTATTGTTGTTACAGGGCCAACCGTTATTTTGCCGCTGTTAAGAAGTGCAAAATTAAAGCCTAGGGTTGCCTCTTTTTTACGGTGGGAAGCTATTGTTAATGACCCATTGGGAGCTATTTTAGCCGCGGTTGTTTTACAACTGATGCTGTTGCATGTTGATTTAAATACGGGTGTTTTCTTTACGCACACATTGCCAGATCTTTTGGCTGCAACCATAGAGTCTGTTGCAGCAGGAATTTTACCTGCTTATCTGATACGCTATTTGTTTATTAGAGATATGATGCCTGAGTTATTGAAAACTCCGGCGCTTATTACACTAGCCCTTTTGATTTTTTCTGCGTGTAATATGGAAATGGAAGGGGCAGGATTAATTGCCGTTACAATATTTGGAATGGCCTTAACTAATCTGCACATCCCTGGTCTTTCTGAAATACGACGTATTAAAGAATCTATGGTGATGCTTGTTGTATCCGTTTTGTTTATTTTGTTAACGGCTGACCTGCATCGTGAAGTATTAGAACATCTTTCTATATCTATTTTCGTACTAACATTAGTTGTGTTGTTTGTTGTTCGCCCGTTAGGGATATTTCTATCTACCCTTGGGACCAGTATGCCATGGAAAGAGCGTGTTTTTGTTGGCTGGATTGCTCCTAGAGGAATAGTCGCAGCGGCTGTAGCGGGCGCGGCAGGTATAAGATTAAAAGAAGCAGGCTACCACTCAGCTGATCTTATTATGCCTGCTGTTTTTGCTGTTATTGCCGTTACAATGATTTTGCATGGGTTTTCGTTGAGGCCTTTTGCTCGAGCTCTTAAGCTCACACTTTCCAATAACCCGGCGATTGCGATTGTGGGGGCTAATAACTGGTCTATTGATTTTGCTGGGTGCTTATCACGCGAGAAAATTCCGGTCTTGCTCGTTGATAATCGTTCAAATGCTCTTAATATAGCTCACAAACGGCATATCCCTATCTTCCGAACAGAGCTTTTATCGCAACATGGGCAAGAAGCGTTGGAAGAACGGCCGGTAGACTATCTTATTGCGACGACAGCAGATGGAATTTACAATGGCATGGTTTGTGGCCATCTAGCACCTTCAATGGGGCGGGAGCGTGTGTTTCAAATTAGTCCAGGGGTGGCGCGTTTAGATTTTTATCATGGATTATCAAGGGATGCTCGCGGGAAGGTTCTCGGAGAACCTGCGTGGAATTACACCTTGTTTGAAAATTTGTATGCGCAAGGGTGGAGATTTTTATCCCGGGTCGTTACGGAAGAAGATATTGAGACTTTTGGAGCAGATGAAGAAAGGTTGGATATTCTTATCAGTCGGAAAACCTCAATTCTCATTCGCTCGGCCGAAGACCCAACTAAAATCACTCCGAATGTCGGAGATGTGATGGTCTCAATGGCACCTCTAGTGATCAAGAACACAGGAGTAACAGCTTAGTTAGCTTCTACTTCGATCGTATCAAGGCCTTCGCTTAAACATTGGCGAAGGTCTTTTTCGTTTAAGGCTATGCATCCTTCCGTAAATCCACTCGCGGGCGGGAGGTGCAGAAAAATAGCTGAGCCTCGACCAGGAATGGGTGGAGCATCATTCCAACCCAGAACAATGCAAATATCATAAGTGTGATCCTCTCTCCATAACTGTTCATGGGAACCTTCATGAGGGAGATTGACATGCTGATTATAGTGAATGTGTGTTGGATCATCGCACCAGCCATCTTTAAGGCTGATCGGTTGAATAGGAATGTTTAAAGGTGTGATAGGTTTATTAAGACGATCGGCTCGATAAAAAATTTTTTGCAACGGAAGTATACCCACAGGCGTTGTATAATCACCTTCCGTTTTGTCTTGATTTAAGCCGTTTTTTCCAATGAGAGCGGTAAACTTTTGTTGATTGAAGTATAAAAAAGCCTGAGAATCTTCGATTTTCAAAATAGCTTTCTTCACAAAACTGTTTCCTTTTTGCTCAATCTTTGTAATATTTTAACCGATAAGTGCTTTAAGAGTATTCCTTAAATGAATATCTTTTAAAGATTAATGCACTATTTTGAGTGCGACACATAGCGGATGTGACATTTTCCGCCGAGACAAGACGAGATAGGTACTATGGCAGGAACCCGCCCCATCCTCGTAGTTGATGATGATGACACATTGAGATCACTCCTTGCTGAGCAACTTCGCCACGGCGGAGAGCTTGAAGCGGTTGAGGCTTCTTCTGTAGCTTCAGCGCGTGAGCTTGTGAATCGGCCAGGAGCACGTTACGACGCAATGCTTTTAGACGTTACGTTACCAGATGGTGATGGACGTGATTTTTGCTCCGAATTAAGAAAAGCTGGTGTACGGATGCCAATCATTATTCTGACAGGATCAGATGATGAAAGTGATGTCGTACGTGGATTAGATGCTGGTGCAAATGATTATGTAGCGAAGCCATTTCGGATTGGCGAATTGCTTGCACGACTTAGAGCCCAGCTTAGAATATTTGAAAATAGTGAAGACGCTGTTTTTGATGTTGGTCCGTATGTATTTCGTCCATCGTCAAAACTATTGGTTGAAAAAGCGAAGAATCGTCGTATCCGCTTAACTGAAAAAGAAGCTGCAATCTTAAAGTTTCTGTATCGTGCAGGGCATAGGCCTGTAGCGCGGCAAGTGCTGTTAAATGAGGTATGGGGTTACAACGCTGCTGTCACCACACATACTCTTGAGACACATATTTACCGTTTGCGTCAGAAGATTGAGCCTGATCCCAATAAAACGTCTTTGCTAATAACAGAAGGCGGGGGATATCGGTTAGAAGCAGAAACACATCATGCTGTTTCTGCTCCTGCCTTTATGCCGGCTTAAAATAACAACAAAGCCGGTTATGATGGATTTATGTCCATCATAACCGGCACGTGGTCTGACGGGGTTTCCCAGTCACGGGCGTGACTTAAGACAGTGATATTTTGAACTTTTTCTTTTAAATCTGGTGAGATCCAGATGTGGTCAAGGCGACGGCCACGATTGGATTTTTTCCAATCTTTATTACGATAAGACCACCAAGTATAGAGTTTTTCACTTGCCGGAATAATTTGCCGCATTGCATCAATAAAGCCAGTATTTATCCATTCGTTAAGGCTTTCTGTCTCTACGGGGGTGTGGCTAACTATTTTTAAAAGTTGTTTATGGCTCCATACGTCATTTTCTAGAGGTGCAATATTTAAATCCCCTACTAAGATACTCCGAGTAGGAGGTGTTTTTTGAAACCAGTTGGTCGTTTCTTTTAAAAAATTTAATTTATGAGCGAATTTTTCATTTTCTGTAGGATCTGGAATATCACCGCCGGCAGGAACGTAAAAATTATGTAATAGAATAGGTGCGTCTGGAGTGCCGATAGAGACAGCAAGGTGGCGGCAATCTTTTTTCCCGCACCATTCAGGGAAGTGATCCACTAATTCTAAAGGGTAGCGTGAGAATATAGCGACGCCGTTATAACTTTTCATTCCTTTATAAAGGTAGTGAGGAAGTCCTAGGTCATCTAAGGCGTGTTGAGGAAAAAGGTCGTCATGTACCTTTGTTTCTTGAAGGCAGATAATATCTGGCGTTTCTTCTTCGACAAGCTTTCTGAGTAAAGGAAGCCTTAGACGGAGAGAATTAATGTTCCATGTTATGATGCGCATAGAATTTAGCGAGCACCTCTCTTGTGTATTGCGTGAAGTTATACAATGTAAAATACATGATTGATTTACATGACACACTCCTAACGTTCGATACTCATATTGATATTCCTTGGCCGGATCAAAATGATGCGTGGACTGAAAATACATCCCGTAAGTTTGATACCCTTAAAGCTCACAAAGGTGGACTGAAAGCTGTTTGTTTAGCCGCTTACATTCCTCAAGGCAGTAGGGATGAGAATGGGCATGAAGAAGCATGGCAGAGGGTTCAGGCCATGTTGGATGTCATAACTCGTTTAAATGGGAAAAAGGCTGATATCCAAGCTAAGGTATGCCACGGGTCCAAAGATATTAAGAAGGCTGTAGAGGCTGGGTCTATTGCTATAGTTCCGGCAATAGAAAATGGATATGCCCTCGGAGATAAGCCTGAACGTATCGAATTTTTAGCTCAAAAATATGGAGTTCGATATATGACACTTACTCATAATGGGCATAACCTTCTAGCAGATGCGGCTATTGCACGGTCTGATTTAAATGATGCGTCAACCTTACATGGGGGGCTGTCTGCGTTAGGAAAAAAAACGATCCAGATAATGAATAAACATGGCGTACTTGTTGATGTATCGCATGCGGCTAAATCAACAATGATGCAGGCTTCTGAGATTTCTGAAGTCCCTATATTCGCTAGTCATTCATGTGTGCGAACATTATGCGACCATCCCCGTAATTTAGATGACGAGCAGCTGGATCGACTGAAAGAAACAGGGGGGTTAATACAGATTACAGCTATGAGTCCTTTTTTACGAAAAGGTGGTGGTGCGACAACAACAGATCTTGCCCAACATGTGGCTTATGTTGCAGATCGCATTGGGGTTGAACATGTTGGGGTCTCATCTGATTTTGATGGTGGAGGAGGAATAGAGGGCTGGCAAAGTGCTTTGGAGACACCCAATGTCACGCTCGCTTTAGAAAAAATTGGTTTTAATAAGGATGACATTTCTAAAATATGGGGTGGGAATATGTTAAAGTTACTTAATAAATCAGAAGAAATGAAAGTCTAATTAAAAGAGGAAGAAAGCATTTTATCATGGTGTTTTTAACTGATTACTCGGGAGATAAGCACCATATAAGATTATTTATTTCGTCATTCAGAAAGACCTGTTTTTTCTAAGCGAGTGATTAAAAAATAGGCAATCTGATATCAAAGCTGGTGGAGCTTGGGTTTCATCAATTTGTCATGGGGAAACCCACAGACTTGTCCACACAAACGGTGGATGACTGAAAAAGGACTATGAACGCTTTTTCTCAAGATGAACAAAAAAGCTCAGATAGCACCCCACTAACCGTTCAGAAGAATGGAGTGGAAGCTATTCGAGAAGCTTTGAAGACAATTCCCCAAAATCCCGGAGTTTACCGCATGCTGGGGGAGAAAGGGGAGGTGTTATATGTAGGGAAAGCATTGAACCTTAAAAATAGGGTTACATCTTATACAAGAATAAGCCAGCTACCGGACCGATTGCGTCGCATGGTTTCTTTGACGTTTTCTATGGAAATAGTCATTACGCACACAGAGGCCGAAGCACTCTTATTAGAAGCTAATTATATTAAACGCATGATGCCTCGGTTTAATATTCTTTTACGTGATGACAAAAGTTATCCGTGGCTTATGTTAACAGAGAAACATGAATTTCCTCAGATTACCAAACAAAGAGGCAAACCCGTCAAAGGAGCAACATATTGGGGGCCATTTGCATCGGCTTGGGCCGTTAAACAAACATTAAATCTGCTACAGAAAAGCTTCTTACTAAGATCATGTTCTGATTCTGTTTTGAACAGCCGGACACGCCCGTGTTTGCTTTATCAAATTAAGCGTTGTTCTGCTCCATGCGTCGATAAAATTACACCATCAGATTATGATGAGTTGGTTAGCCAGGCTAAACAGTTTTTGTCTGGAAAAAATACAGATCTTCATCAGGAGCTTGTTTCGCAAATGGAAGCAGCTTCTGAAGCGATGGAATATGAACGCGCTGCGGCGATACGGGACCGTATTCGTGGGTTTTCAAGTATTCAGAATTCTGGAGTTGTGAATCCTGCCACTATCATTGATGCGGATGTTGTTGCTATTGGTCAGGAGGCTGGTCAGAGTTGTATTCAAGTCTTTTTCATTAGAGGCGGCCGAAACAATGGGAACCGTGCATTTTATCCTGTGCATGCAGCAGAAGATTCAGCAGAAGAGATTCTTTTTTCCTTTTTGATGCAATTCTACGATGACAAGCCGCCACCTTCTACGATTTTGGTGAATCGTGATTTAAATGAGAAAAAACTTTTAGAAGATGCTCTCACAATAAGCCGTAAGCAAAAGGTAGAAATTCTTTTTCCCCAAAGAGGTGAAAAAAAATCTGTCATCGATCATGCAGCGTTGAATGCTCGTGAAGCTTTAGAGCGTAAACTTGCAGAACATGTTGGACAACAAAAACTTCTGGAAGGGGTGGCTAAAATATTTCAATTGCCAGCGCCTCCTAAACGAATTGAAACCTATGATAACTCTCATATCATGGGGCAAGCTCCTTATGGGGTTATGGTCGTTGGGGGGCCAGAAGGTTTTGAGAAAAAATCATACCGTAAATATGCGATAAAAGGACCAGTCACTCCAGGGGATGACTTTGGAATGATGAGAGAAGTTATGGAACGTCGCTTTAATAAAAAGAAAGTGGAGGAGGAACAAAATTTACCAGATTTGCTTTTAATTGATGGTGGGTTAGGACAATTCAATGCCGTGAAAGAAATTTTAACCAGTCTGGGAATAAACAATATTCCAATTGTAGCTATCGCTAAAGGGCCAGATCGCGATGCGGGAAGAGAATGGTTTTTTACGGAGAATCAGCAACCTTTTCAATTACCCCCTCAAGATCCAGTTTTATATTATTTACAGCGCCTTAGAGATGAAGCGCATAGATTTGCCATTACAACGCATAGAGCAGGACGCTCTAAAAAATTAAAACAATCTGAACTTGATGATGTCCCTGGAATTGGAGGGGCACGAAAGAAAGCGTTACTTCATCATTTTGGCTCAGCAAAAAATGTACGCCAGTCGAGTTTGGAAGAGCTGGAAGCCGTTGCGGGGATAAGCACGGCAATAGCCAAGACGATATATGGATATTTTCATCCAGAGTGGGTGAAAAAACAGAGCTAAAGGGAGGGCGGAAGGAATTTAACGTTTGACGGAATGAATATAAGATTTCATATTTGTGGATGAAAATATTATGCAGACCACAAGAAGCATTTAAGCTAACGACCAATGTTAACTGACTTACCAAACATTCTCACCTTATTGCGGATTGCTTCCATCCCTGTTCTGGTTGGTCTCTTATCTTTCCATTCCCCTTATGCACGTTTAGGCGCTTTCATTGTTTATGTTTTTGCCTGCGTTACAGATTACTATGACGGTGCACTGGCGCGCCGATGGCACCTGTCGTCTGATTTGGGAAGAATGATGGACCCTATAGCTGATAAGCTTTTGGTTGGTTCTTTGCTTCTCGCTCTTGCAGGGCTAACGCATTTACCTATTTTTTCCATTTATGCGGCTATTCTCATTATGATTCGAGAAATTCTTGTGAGTGGTTTGCGAGAATATATGGCGCATCAATCATTAACGTTGCCGTCATCTCGATTAGCAAAGTGGAAAACAGGGATTCAAATGATTGCAATTGGCTTCCTCGTTGCCGGGGATGAGACAGCACAGCTCATTCAATGCTCTTTTCTACATGCGTCTTTGGTAGGGGGAGTATTATTATGGTTGTCTGTTATTCCAACCATTGTAAGTGGCTGGCGTTATTTAACCGTGAGCCTATCACAAATGACTTCAAACATGGTTCGTTAATTTGATGCATCATTTTGAAGACATTTCAGATGATAAATATTTAAAAGTTTTTTACTCAACATCTGGCGCTTTTGTTTAAAGCCAGCTAAAGAGAGTAAATCGACCTTATGGGAGTTAACAATGCGTAAGGCCGCTCTGCTGGCACTACCTCTCGCTCTGAGCGGATGTTCAGGCATGGGCAAATTTTTCCACGATACTTCCGTTTTGTCTGGAAGTAACCCGAATGCTCCAAGAGGAGATAGCGTCAATATAAGACGCGTGCGTGGAGAAAATGTAGCCATTCAGCCTATATTACCTGAAAATGGAAATATGTGGCCCGGTACACCACAGCCATTGCCAACATTAAAAGATGTTGAAGATCCTAATAGCTTCTTTAGTCGTGCTTTGGGAGATCCTGCTACTTATTTCGGTGGGGCTAATATCGATAAGAATTTCATGGGTGGTGGAATCGGAGGATCTGGTCCTCTAGGTGCACGTGGTCCCCAAATGCCTTCAGGGCAAAGTA
Organism: Swingsia samuiensis; assembly: GCF_006542355.1. NCBI lineage: Bacteria > Pseudomonadati > Pseudomonadota > Alphaproteobacteria > Acetobacterales > Acetobacteraceae > Swingsia > Swingsia samuiensis. The sequence goes on from NZ_CP038141.1 coordinate 2,051,719, forward strand.
TGTCTGTTGGTGAAAGTACAGATGCTCATTATGGGGTTTCTTTAGATAGAAGCCATATGTTCCCGCCTTTGCCTTCTAGCGTTCCAGACAATGCTTCACGCTTTATGGGTAAAAACCCCAATGGAACAATCGTCATTCCTAACGGAGATGGGACAAGTACACTGATTGCACCAGATGGAACGGTTCATGTCGTAGGTGGAAAAGCTAGTATTAGCAGGCCGAACAAAAAGAAATAAAAGAAAATTAGTAGAGGTAAGATTCCTCTTATCTCTACTAATATTGCCTAAAAAGAGCTATTAATCTTCCTTGAATACGAATGCGTTCAGCAGAGAATATTTTATTCTCATAAGCACTATTCGCGGCTTCAAGAGTAATTTCTTTTCCTCTGTGTTTTAATTTTTTGAGCGTTACTTCCTGTTCGTCGATAAGAGCAACAACAATTTGTCCATTCTCTGCTCTATCTCCACGGCGAATAATTGCAATATCTCCATCCACAATGCCTTCACCAACCATAGAATCGCCTGAGATAGTCAGAGCATAATGATCACCTGCTCCAAGGAGAGAGGGAGGCACTTGAATTTGAGTTACTTCATCTTGAAGTGCCTCAATAGGAATGCCTGCTGCAATTCGGCCATAGAGAGGAATAGAAACATGTTTTTCTTCTACAGCTTCCTGAGAAGGTTCAGAGAAAGAAGAACTGAATTTATTTATTTTTGCAGGCAAGGTGTGCGGAAGGCTAGTTGTCGGAGGAACCTTTAAAACATCTAATGCACGTGCTCGATTATGGTGACGTGTTAAAAAACCTCGCTCTTCTAGCGCTGATATAAGGCGATGAATACCAGATTTGGATTGAAGACCTAAAGCAGATTTCATTTCTTCAAAAGAAGGGGAGTAACCGTTTTTTTGAACATATTCCTTGATATAAATAAGCAGTTGATGTTGTTTTTTTGTAAGCATATGGGAGTTCCTAAGCACTTCCAGAGAGAATAATCTGTTGATATTTAGATTACAATTGAGTATTTTCTCTATACAGACTTGACCTTTGCAAGACAAATCAGCATGGTGCGTCCAACTAGGTCAATTTGTTGTTTTCTGCATTTTGCAAGCAGCATAAGTAAAGGCACAAGCCTGAGGGTGATATGGCAAAAACCAACGTTATTCAAATTCGTCTTGTATCGTCAGCTGACACAGGTTATTTTTATGTAACCAAAAAGAATGCTCGCTCTTCAACAGGGAAAATGGAAGTTCGTAAATACGATCCTGTTGCACGTAAGCATGTCACTTTCCGTGAAGCAAAAATCAAGTAATTCAATACTTTCCTAAAAAGGAATGTAAAGTTTACTTATAGGCAGCTTAGGCTGCCTTTTTTATTATTATTTAGAGTGACGACTAAAATAATTTATTGCGTTTGTCGTACGGGACAACGATATCGCCATCTTGCGTTAAATTGAGCATAGCGCGAGAACGCTCATCTAACATATCAGCATCTAAAGCTTTTTCTTTTAAAGCAGCCACTCGTCTGCGCCAGACAATCTGTTCATCTTGTGCATCTTGCTTAGCTTGCAAAGCTTCTTTCTGAAGGCCTAGCTGATCTTGATAGGCTCGAATACCATGAGCACCATGAAGCGCATTCCAAGCGAAATAAACAGTTAAGGATAAAAAGAAAGTAGGGGGGGCAACAACACGAAAGGCCTTCTTAAGAATTTTTCGAAGTCCCATGAAACAAAATGCCCCTCTAAAAAGAAAATTTATATTAGTCTAAACATCACTTTTAAGCAAAACAATGACAGACTGAAAATAAATTACATATGACAGTCTTTATTTTCAAAAGACTGTCATATGTGAATGATTAGGCTTTCAAAATGCCACGGCCTGCATAACGCGCTGCTGAACCTAATTGTTGCTCAATCCGAATCAATTGATTGTATTTAGCAGTACGATCAGAACGAGAGAGAGAGCCTGTTTTAATCTGACCACAATTTGTAGCCACAGCTAAATCAGCAATTGTTGCATCTTCTGTTTCACCAGAACGATGGCTCATGACACAGTTAAACCCTGCTTTATGAGCTGTTTCAATCGCTTCAAGAGTTTCTGTTAAGGTACCGATTTGGTTGACTTTAACCAACAAGGCATTGCCAGCACCAGCCTTGATGCCACGACGGAGGCGCTCAGGGTTTGTAACAAAAAGATCATCCCCAACGAGTTGAACTTTTTTACCTAAACGAGAGGTTAATTCTACCCAACCTTCCCAATCATCTTCAGCTAGGCCGTCTTCGATAGAGGCGATTGGATATTTGCTAGCTAGATCTTCAAGGTAAGAGATCATTCCAGAAGAATCAAACTCTTTTCCTTCTCCTTTAAGAGAGTATTTACCATCTTTGAAGAACTCAGAAGAGGCGCAGTCTAGAGCAAAGGTAATATCTTCGCCTAAACGATAGCCTGCTGCTTCAACAGATTTAGCCATAAACCCAAGAGCTTCGTCGGCAGAGCCTAGGTTAGGAGCGAAACCGCCTTCATCGCCAACGTTCGTATTAAATCCAGCAGCGTGCAGGCTCTTTTTTAAGGCAGCAAAAATTTCTGCTCCCATACGAACAGCTTCTGCAATGCTGGATGCACCAACAGGCTGGATCATAAATTCTTGAATATCAATGGGGTTATCTGCATGCATTCCGCCATTGACGATGTTCATCATTGGTACGGGAAGGGTATGTGCAAAAACACCACCAACATAACGATACAGAGGAAGTTCGAGTTCTTCTGCCGTAGCTTTTGCAACAGCAAGAGAAACACCTAAAATGGCATTTGCACCAATACGGGATTTATTAGGTGTACCATCAAGATCAATCATTGCATTATCAATCGCAATTTGATCTTCTGATTCTGCTCCTTGAAGCACTTCAAGAATATCGTTTTCTACAAAATGACAGGCTTTCGTAACGCCTTTACCGTTGTAGCGGGATTTATCTCCATCGCGTAACTCAACAGCTTCGTGTGCTCCGGTGGAAGCACCAGATGGAACCGCAGCGCGTCCGCGTGCACCAGATGACAGCTCAACATCAACTTCAACAGTTGGATTACCGCGGCTGTCCAGGATTTCGCGTGCAGTGATATCAATAATAGCGCTCATGGGAAGCTTCTCCTGGATATAACATGAACTAAATAGGGCTCAGTATCGTTTGAGACAGACAATACTATTCCTTCTTAAAGTCATAAGACAAGGTCAACCACGCACATGCAACTGCCTTTCCTCGTTCTTGTTCTCGGATTAGGGGGTTTAATTCCGTTTATCACACTCGGTGGTTGGATTTTTCTGGCTGGATTTTTCTCCCCTTTACCGCACCTTACCGTCATTCTTTTAGCTTATAGTGCATGCATTTTATCATTTATCGGGGCTGTGCACTGGGGCTTTGCCATGGAACGCCCTGATATTATCACAATTCGGGGAACAGAAAAAAAAGATCAGCAGAGACTCCTGCTTGGAGTTTGCCCTGCTTTATGGGCGTGGCTGGCATTATGCGTAGGGCTGCTTTTAGACCTACGGGTGGGTTATTTTTTAGAAATAATCGGATTTTTATTCACTCTTTTTGTCGAAAGAGCTGCGTGGAAGAAAGGAAATCTTCCACCAGGATATATGCCGTTAAGGGCTTTTCTCACTGCGGGGGCCACCATAAGCTTGCTTATGGCAGCAATGTCCCCTTTGCAGCATTATGATTTATAGGATTTAGATAAGCTATCAAACGCTTTTAAACGTTTTAAGAGATTAGGCATATCACTCAGCGGAACCATCGTTGGCCCATCACTGGGTGCATTGTCTGGGTCTTGATGCGTCTCAATAAAAACAGCAGCAACTCCTACAGCCAAGGCTGCTCGTGCAAGGGGCTCTACAAACTCACGCTGTCCGCCTGTTGCAGCTCCTAGTCCCCCTGGTTGCTGCACCGAATGAGTAGCGTCAAACACAACGGGGAGCCCTGTTTGTGCCATGACAGGTAAGCCACGCATATCGCTAACGAGAGTATTATACCCAAAGCTCGTGCCTCGATCACAGAGCATAATTCTCTCATTCCCCGTTGAAGAGAGTTTCGCAGCGACGTTTTTCATATCCCAAGGTGCTAAAAATTGACCTTTTTTGACGTTAATTGCGCGCCCAGTTTCACCGGCTGCAATTAATAAATCCGTTTGTCGGCATAAGAATGCTGGGATTTGTAAAACATCAACGACTTCTGCTGCTGGAGCACATTGGTCGACAGAGTGTACATCGGTTAAAACAGGGATATTAAATATCTCACGAACAGTGCCTAAAATATCTAGGCCTTTATCCATTCCAATCCCACGCTCGGCGCCAATAGAGCTTCTGTTGGCTTTGTCGTAACTGCTCTTATAAATAAGGCCAATACCAAGATCTTTACATATTTTTACCAGAGCATCCGCCATTTCTACGGCGTGATCTTTTGATTCAATTTGACAGGGGCCCGCAATCAGAGTGAAGGGCTCACTCTGACCAATGGTTAAATCACCGACTTTGAAGGTCATTTACTTTTAGCTTTCTTTTTGTTTTTCGTTTCTTTGAAAGCCGCACCAATAAGACCTGCAAAGAGAGGGTGGGGCTCAAAAGGCTTTGACATCAATTCTGGATGATATTGAACGCCAATAAACCATGGATGATCTGGGTATTCGACAATTTCTGGAAGCACTCCATCAGGAGACATACCAGAGAAACGTAAGCCTGCTTTCTCCAGTTTGTCTTTATAATGTAAATTCACTTCCCAACGATGGCGATGGCGTTCACGAATATCTGTTTTTCCATAAATTTCAGCCACGCGAGAGCCTGGTGTGAGTTTTGCAGAATATGCCCCGAGACGCATTGTCCCACCTAAATCTCCACCTTCACGTCGACGGAGCTTCTCTGTTCCACGTGCCCATTCAGTCATAAGGCCGACAAGAGGTTCATCTGTCGGGCCAAATTCTGTGGAAGAAGCTTTTGGCAGACCTGCTAGGGAACGAGCACATTCAATAACAGCCATCTGCATGCCAAAACAAATTCCTAAGAAAGGAATATTATTTTCACGTGCATAACGAACGGCAGAAATTTTCCCTTCTGAACCACGCTCTCCAAAACCGCCCGGAACTAAGATAGCATCAGCATTGCTTAACCGTTCGGCAGTTTTCCCGCTTTTTTCAAATTCTTCAGATTCAATCCAATCTAAATGAACTTTTACATTGTGAGAAATGCCACCATGCAGGAGCGCTTCTGCAAGAGATTTATAGCTATCGAGCAAGGCCGTATATTTACCGACAACGGCTACACGAACCTCTCCTGTCGGTTGACGGATGGCGTGAACAATCTTTTCCCACCGCGATAAATCTGGCTCTCCAGAGAAAGGAAGACCAAAATATCGTAAAACCTCTCGGTCCATTCCTTCCTGATGATAGGAAATCGGACATGCATAAATCGTGTCAACATCCAACGCAGCAATAACAGCTTCAGGTCGAACGTTACAGAAATTAGCAATTTTACGACGTTCATTATCAGGAATAGGCCGATCTGAGCGGCAAAGCAGAACTTGCGGTTGTATACCAACGTTCTGAAGCTCTTTTACAGAATGCTGGGTGGGTTTGGTTTTAAGTTCACCCGCAGAAGGAATGTAGGGCAAAAGCGTGAGATGAATATTCATCGTATGCTCATGACCAAGATCGTTCCTTAGTTGGCGAATAGCCTCAAGGAATGGCAGGCTTTCAATATCACCAACAGTTCCACCAATTTCGACTAAAACAAAATCATACTCGTCTGTGCCAGCAACGACGATATCTTTAATAGCATCCGTGATGTGCGGAATAACCTGTACGGTTCCACCGAGATAGTCTCCTCGGCGTTCACGAGCAATCACATCAGAATAAATACGACCCGTCGTTGCATTATCTGCACGACTCGCATGAACGCCTGTAAAGCGCTCATAGTGGCCTAGATCAAGGTCTGTTTCAGCACCATCGTCTGTAATGAAAACCTCACCATGTTGGTAAGGACTCATCGTGCCTGGATCTACGTTTAAATAGGGATCTAGCTTGCGCATGCGGACTTTATAGCCGCGCGCTTGAAGGAGGGCAGCAAGGGCAGCAGAAGCAATACCCTTACCGAGAGAAGAAACCACACCGCCGGTGATAAATACGAAACGCGTCATGGGCGTTCGTTATACACCGAAGGAATAGGAAAGGGGAAGTAGAAAGACGTTATGAAAAATTAATGTGTTGTTTTTGGTGCTGTAGGGGAGGTGTTTGCTGGAGGCTGAGCCAGAATATCATGACCACTCACACCAGAAGAAGCGCCACGATTCAAGACAGCAAGCGTCAGGCAAAGCAACATAAAAATACCGGCCAAAACAGAGGTAGCTCGTGTCAGTAATGTTGCTGTGCCTCGGCCCGTCATAAAGGAACCCATACCTTGGCTGCTACCAATTCCAAGACCACCGCCTTCGCTACGCTGAATAAGAATCGTACCGATTAAGGCTAATGTGACCAATAAATTGAGAACGAGTAAGAAAGTGGTCATGAACGATTGAGCCTGCGTAATAGTTTACGATGAAACTTGCTGGGAAGCACATTCTGCAATGCGTAAAAAGCTTTTCGCATCCAAGCTGGCACTTCCAACAAGTACTCCACCGACAGATCCTGTTGAAAAATTTCAGGAGCCTGAGAGGGAGTAACTGACCCGCCATACAATATTGGCATGCGAATGTCATCTATATTAAGCCGAGATTGTAATAATCCCTTGAGAAGAAAGAGAGTACGAGAGAGTTCGGTATATGTTGGGGTAATGCCTGTTCCAATTGCCCAAACAGGTTCATATGCAATAATGCCATTGAAGTTTTCTGTTAATGAGCCATCTATCTGACTAGCTAAAACAGTAGCAGCACGGCCTTCCTGACGCTCTTTGAGCGTTTCCCCAAAGCATACAATCGGCGTTAGGCCGGCTGATTTGGCCGTCCGTATTTTACGACGGATCATAATATCTGTTTCGCCATGAGCTTGGCGACGTTCAGAGTGACCTAAAATAACATATTGTGCGCCAATATCGGCAAGCATCTCGGCTGAAATATCTCCTGTAAACGCCCCAGAAATATTTGTATGGCAGTTTTGCCCACCTATTTTGATAGTGGATGAAAGCCCCGCAGAATCTACAATCCCACGAACACGTTCGATTTGTGTGAAAGGCGGGCAAAGAATCATCTGAACATCGTCAGGAAGCGAAAGCGCGCCCTCAACAATTGCGGATGCAAGGTGGCTTGTCTCTTCTCTCAAGCCGAACATTTTCCAATTTCCAACAATATATTTTAATTCTTTAGTCATATTTCCTGCTCTCGGTCGCTCTTGTTCTGGTCAAGTGGCGTTCTCGACATTATGGTAGGGGTACTTTCTATCGGTCTTATTATGTCCGTGTCATTCTGTCATTTGGATCCGCTCTGATCTATGATTACACATCTACGTCATTATCTTATTGATTCTTGGGTTGGGCGCGTGATCGCTCTTCTTGTCTTTTTTGCCTTTGTTGGCTGGGGAGCTGGAGATTATTTCTTTAGTGGCGATACGCCCAATGGAAATTCTATTATAAAAGTTGGTGATCGAAATATTTCTCCTAATGATTTTGCTCAAGCATTTTCAAGAGGATTACAAGCGCAAGCGCAGCAGATGGGCCTTTCTGATCCATCTCGAATCCCAGCATCTACTAAGCACGAGATTGCCAGTATTGTGTTACACAATCTGGTGATTCAACGGGAAATTCAGCTGGCTGCTCAACGATCCAACATGGTTGTTCCTGATGAGTTGGTAAGAAAAGAAATTTTCTCTCTTCCTGTCTTTCATAATGCTGCAGGGCAATTTGATCGTTCTAAATTCAATGATACGTTAAGGCGTATTGGCCTTACGGAAGGGCGGTTTATCGCACTCATGCGTGAAGATATTAATTCACGTAGTTTGATGCAGGGAATGGGGTCCTCCGTTCAGGTTCCAAGCAGTTTAGTTAATCATCTGGTTGGATTTTATAGCCAGCAGCGTGTTGTGGATGTGGTTAGAATTCCATTCAGTGGAGAAACTGTTGCTCAAAATCCAACAGAAGCGCAGTTGCATCGCTATTATGACAACCACCCACAAGATTTTCATGCTCCAGAGTACCGTCATGCAAAAATCGCTGTCATGACTTTAGAGAGTGTAGAAAAGACGATTGAAGTCCCAGATGACGTTTTACATAAATTATATGACTTCCAAGCACGAAACTATAATGTGCCAGAAACACGTAGTCTTCAGGTTTTAACATTTACTACTGAAAATGACGCTAAAAATGCAGCACAGAAATGGCATGATTCAAATGATTGGGAAGCTGTACAAAAAGTTTCCCTAATGCCGCAACAGTTTCTTTACCACATGTTCGTCAAACAGATGTGCCTAACCCTGAGCTTGCAAAAGCAGCGTTCTCAGCTTCTGCCCGTCAGGTTACAGGTCCTATCAAGACGTCGGCTGGTTGGGTTGTCTTTAACGTGAGTGATGTTGCTGCGCCACACCAAGTTACTTTTGATCAAGTGAAAGCGAGCCTGAAAGAACAAGTACAAAAGCAAGAAGCTCCTGAAGCGTTGCAGGCACGTCTTCATCAGTTTCAAGATGCTGTTGCTGGCTCTGGGAGTTTAGATAAAATTCCAGCTGATTTAGGGATTATTCCAGCTGCTGGATCATTAGATGCAAAGGGAATGACCCCCGATGGAATACCTGCTCCAATACCAGGAAGCATAGCCCTACGGCAGAGCATTATTCAGCATATTTTTGAGCAAAGCAAAGATGCTCAGCCTAGCGTTATTCAAGGGCCAGATGGAGCTGCTTTTGCTCTTTTAGTGGATGATGTTCATCCAGGAGCCTCTCGCTCCTTTAATGATGTGCGTGAGCAAGTTCTACAAGGATGGAAAGCTGACCAGCAATTACATTCAGCAAATGTAAAAGCTACCTCCTTTTTTACAGATGCTAAAAAAGCAACCTTGGCTAAAGCTCTTAATGGCAAGCCAGAAGAAGGCTTAATGCAGCACGGTTTGACATTATCTCGTCTCCATCCGGCCGGAAGTTTTCCTAAAAATGTTATGGAAGGAGCATTTTCTTTAAAGGTTGGGGAAACAGGTATGTATCAAACTCAAGAGGCTTTTTGGCTTCTTAACGTGGTGGGAGAAAAACCAGCGCTTGCGAGTGATGAGCAAACATTACACCATAATATAGAGGGCCAATCTTTAGAGGCGATGCAAGCTGATATTGCTCAAACATTGGATGCAAATTTAATGAAGGCTGTTCCTCCCTCACATATTAATGTGAAGCTTTATAATCAGGTTATTCAATCTGTATCCCCTGACGCAAATGGAGGGGCGCAATAATGTCAATCGCTTATACAGTAGAAGCAGCAGACTTATTAACACCTGTCTCTGCATATTTACGTCTGTCTAAAATTGCCGACGGTCCATACAAAATTCTTTTGGAAAGTGTGGAAGGAGGGGCAGCACGCGGCCGATATTCTGTTATTGCGTTACTTCCTGACTTGATATGGAAAAGCTGTAACGGGCAAGCAACTTTGGATGGTGTTCATCTCGACGGAAAACCTCTGGATACGTTAGAAAAAATTATTAATGACAGCCAGATGGATCTTCCTCCTCACTTGCCGCCTATGATTGGAGGGGTTTTTGGGGTTTTAGGATATGACATGGTGCGGCAAATGGAGAATTTGCCTAATGCTCCAGAAAATGACTTGGATCTTCCCGAAGGAATTATGATCCGTCCCAAGTTGTTTGCTGTTTTTGATTCAGTTCGAGATGAGTTAACTCTCGCTGTTCCTGTGCGGGGAGAAACAACTCACGAGCAAGCACAAGCGCTACTCAAACAAGCAAAAGAAGCCTTGCAAGCGCCATTAGCGGAAGAAAAAGAAAGGCTTCCTCCAGGAACCCAGCTCTCTCCACCCATTTCTAATATTACTAAAGAGCAGTTTGAAAAAAATATTCTCGTTGCACAGGAATATATCGCATCAGGAGATGCTTTTCAGATTGTACCAAGCCAACGGTTTTCAACAGAATTTCCTCTCTCAGCGCTCTCGCTTTACAGAAGTTTACGTAGAATAAACCCGGCTCCCTTTTTGTTTTTAATGGAGCTGGATGAATATTCTCTTGTTGGTTCATCTCCAGAAATTCTGGTGCGTCTAAGGGAGGGTGAAATCACTGTTCGGCCATTGGCTGGAACCCGTCCTCGAGGTGATAATAAACAGCACGACCTAGAGCTGGAAGCAGAGTTACTCGCAGATAAGAAAGAATTATCTGAACATCTAATGTTGATTGATCTGGGACGTAATGATGTTGGCCGTGCATCCAAGCTTGGAACCGTAAATGTTCCAGAGCAGTTTGTGGTCGAACGCTATAGTCATGTCATGCATATATCTTCCACAGTGACAGGGCAGGTGGAAGATGGAAAAACCGCTATGGATGCTCTTGTTGCCGCATTTCCTGCGGGAACATTAACGGGTGCTCCTAAAATTCGCGCGATGGAAATTATAGATGAATTAGAGCCAACGCGCAGAGGCCCTTACGCAGGATGTGTAGGTTATTTTGCCGCCGATGGAGAGATGGACACGTGCATTGGTCTGCGCATGGCTGTTTTGAAAAATGGACAGATGTATGTTCAGGCCGGATGTGGTGTAGTGGCTGATAGTAACCCAGAATCAGAGTTTAAAGAGACACAAGATAAAGCAAAGGCTCTTTTTAAAGCCGCAGAAGTAGCCATATACCAAGCAGCAAAAGCGTCTCAGAATGAGCTATAGTCATTGTAACGTCAGAGGTTTGTAGGTCATGATCTTACTCATTGATAACTATGATAGCTTCACCTTTAATATCGTGCATCATTTGGGTGCGATGGGTGTTGAATGTGATGTCCGGCGTAATGATGCTTTAACAGCTAAGGAAGCGCTTGCTCTGAAGCCTTCAGCCATTATTCTCTCACCTGGTCCATGCTCTCCTAATGAAGCGGGTATTTGCTGTGACCTTATTCGAGAGGCTGCCGGCAAAGTTCCGGTTTTGGGTGTGTGTTTAGGCCATCAAGCCATAGGGCAGGTATTTGGAGCAACAGTTGTCCGTGCACCCGTACCAATGCATGGGAAAATTAGTCGTATTAGCCATGACGGTTCAGGTGTATTTAAAGGGTTGAGTAAAGATCTGGATATGGTTCGCTACCATAGCCTGACGATTGATCCTTCTTTTATTCCTGATGATATAGAGGTAAATGCGACCAGTGAGGATGGTGTTATTATGGGAGTGAAGCATAAGCACTACCCAATCCATGGAGTGCAGTTTCATCCAGAAAGTATTGCTTCGACACAAGGTCGGCACTTGCTCGAGAACTTCTTGGAAATTGCCAATATAAAAGTAAAAGATACTATTGCTGCATGAGTTTAAATCCGTCTTTTCTGGAATTATTTCATAAAGTATCTCGTGGAGAAAAACTCAGCTTAAAAGAGGCTGAGTTTTCTTTTTCGTATATTATGGAAGGTCGTGTTGAAGAGCCGTTGCTAGCCGCTTTTTTAACAGCTCTAAAAGTTCGTGGAGAGTCTACGGATGAATTAACTGGAGCGGTTAAAGCTGTTCGTCGTTATATGACAACGCTCCCATATGTTCCTGATGGCACGATAGATGTGTGTGGAACGGGGGGAGATGGTTTAAAAACTTTAAATATATCAACGGCTGTAGCTTTTGTTTTGGCTGGCCTTGGTGTGCAGGTGGCTAAACACGGGAATAGGGCATTATCCTCCCAATCAGGGGCTACGGATGTGCTTGAGGAGCTTGGTATCCCGCCTTCTGATGATTTAGCTCTTCAATCTCAAAGATTATCAGAGTATAATTTGACCTTCCTTGCAGCACCTTATCATCATCCAGCGATGCGTTATGCTGCACCTGTACGGAAAAGTCTTGGTATTCGAACTTTGTTTAATCTGGTTGGTCCTTTATGTAATCCTGCACAGGTTAAGCACCAACTCATTGGTGTTTACGATGCTGCATGGTCAGAACCAGTGGTCAGAACACTTGCTGCTTTAGGAAGTAAAAAAGTTTGGGCTGTAAATAGCGTAACAGAGGAGGGAGGAAGTGATGAACTTACCCTCGCAGGACAAGCTGACGTTGCAGCCTATGAGAATGAAACATTTTTCCACGTATCCTTTGATCCAGAATTAAGTGGTTTACCCTATGCTCCGGTTTCTGCTATTCGGGGCGGTGATGCAAAAGAAAATGCCATGGCTCTTCTTGAACTCTTAAAGGGTAAAAGCGGGCCTTATCGAGACGTTGTTCTTTTAAATGCAGCAGCTGCTCTGCATGTGGCCGATTTGGGAAACATTATAGTGGACGGACGCATTGATCCTAAAGCCTTCCGTAACAATGTAGCTTTAGCTGCACGCTCAATTGATAATGGATACGCGCTCAAAGCGTTGCAGAATTTGCGCGATTCTACATCTTCTTCCATTCATACCAATTCAGGACTATCATGACCCTCATGCATTCACGCAACGCAATTCATTATGCGCCTGACGGGCTAGAGAATTTTCCTGACCCTTCAGTGCCTGAAACAATGACATCTCCTTTGGAAAATCCAGAGGCAGAAGATCGTAAAGACGTTCTTAAACGCATCTGCGCACGGACACGCGTTGATGTTGAACAACGATCACAGATTATGTCTTTGAAAGAAATTACAGCCCGTGCAGCGGAAGTTGAAACTCCTACACGTGGATTTGGCCAAGCGTTACAAGTCTTAACAGCTGATCGACAGGTTGGGTTGATTGCGGAAATCAAAAAAGCATCGCCTTCTGCAGGTGTGCTCCGCCCAGATTATAACCCTGTAGAGATCGCTCAATCGTATGAAGCCGCAGGGGCAACATGCCTCTCCATCCTGACAGAAGGGTCATGCTTTCACGGCAGCACAGATGATATCCGCGCTGTAAGAGAAGCATGCCGTCTACCAATCCTTCGTAAAGATTTTATTCTTGATCCATGGCAAGTGCATGAAAGCCGTTTGATTGGTGCAGATTGTATTCTGTTAATCATGGCAGCTTTGGATGAAACACAGGCTGCTGACTTAATCAGTATCGCGCGTGGTCTGGATATGGATGTTCTGGTGGAAGTCCATAATGAAGAAGAGCTTAATAAAGCGTTAGCTCTCGATACGTCGTTAATCGGTATTAATAATCGTAATTTAAGTACGTTAAAGACTGATATCCAAACGACCATAGATTTAGCGCCTTTGGTTCCACCAGATAAGCTTGTGGTTTCTGAAAGTGGAATTAAAACTCAAGATGACATGTTAAAAGTTGGTGCAGTAGGCGCGAGTGCTGTTCTTGTTGGTGAAAGTCTCCTAAGGGAAGAGGATCCTGGTCTAGCTGCTCGCAAACTTCTAGGGTTTGTTTAAAAACATCCTTTAGAGATGCGCATCACCAGCTCTGGTCATGATGCTTAAGAACGAGTAAGAGATTTAAAATATTTGTGATTTCTCAGGAGACCACCATGGGAGAAACAGCGTCTGCTCCTAGCAGAAGTAATGGCCCGGCTCTTTCGCCGGAATTAATGAAACGTGCGTATAAGGATATGCTCCTTGTACGCCGTTTTGAAGAGAAAGCTGGGCAACTTTATGGCATGGGGTTGATTGGCGGTTTTTGTCATTTGTACATCGGGCAAGAGGCTGTTGTTGTTGGTCTTGGATTAAATATGAAAGAAGGTGATCAATCGATCACTTCATATCGTGATCATGGTCAAATGCTTGTCGCAGGTATGACAGCGCGTGGTGTGATGGCTGAGCTTACAGGACGTGCAGGAGGGTATTCCCGTGGGAAGGGCGGCTCTATGCACATGTTCTCTCGTGAAAAAGAGTTTTATGGTGGTCATGGGATTGTAGGAGCGCAGGTCGCTATCGGTACAGGGCTAGCTTTTGCTAATAAATATCGTGGCACAGACGATGTAGCTGTTGTTTACTTTGGTGAAGGTGCTTCTTCTCAAGGTCAGGTATTTGAAAGCTTTAACTTAGCCGCACTCCATAAACTTCCTTGCGTTTACGTGATTGAAAATAATCGCTACGGGATGGGGACGTCAATTGAACGTGCGTCTGCTTCCAAAGATCTCTCCCGGAATGGTGAACCATGGGGTATTCCAAGCCGAAAGGTGGATGGAATGGACGTGTTTGCGGTTAACCAAGCGGCTCAAGAAGCTTTTGAACATTGCCGTTCAGGTAAAGGGCCTTTCCTGTTGGAAATGGAGACATATCGTTACAGAGGCCACTCCATGTCTGACCCTGCCAAATATCGTCAACGGTCAGAAGTAGACGAAATACGGAATAACCGTGACCCAATTAATACACTTAAAACAGAAATGTTAAATAACGGTATAACAGAAGATATTTTTAAAGAGATCGAGAAAGACGTAAAAGCCGTTGTAGCTGACGCGGTTGAGTTTGCTCAAACCAGCCCGGAACCAGATGCGTCTGAACTTTGGACTGATATTTTGGTGGAGGCATAAGTATATGGCATCGTTAATTTTGATGCCGGCGTTATCGCCGACCATGACAGAAGGTACCATTACGCGTTGGTTATGCTCTCCGGGCCAGTCTGTAAGTTCAGGTGACATTATTGCAGAAATAGAAACCGATAAAGCAACGATGGAAGTCGAAGCGGTTGATGATGGCATTATAGGAAAAATTTTGCTGGATGCTGAGAGTGGGAGTGTTGCTGTAAACACTCCTATCGCGGTTTTGCTGCAAGAAGGTGAGGATATTTCAGCCGCAGACCACGTGACCCGTTCGGAAGAAACTCCATCAGCGGGAGCCTCTGTCGCGACTGAGGCAAAAGAAAATACTGAACATAAAGCTTCACTCCCAAAAACTACTCCCGTAGAAGACGATAAAGACTGGGGCGAAACAAAAGAAATTACGGTTCGCGAAGCATTGCGTGATGCAATGGCTATGGAGCTTCGTCGGGACCCTAATGTTTTTCTAATGGGAGAAGAGGTCGCTCAATATCAAGGGGCTTATAAAGTGAGCCAAGGGTTGCTGGATGAGTTCGGTGAAAAACGTGTCATCGATACCCCCATTACTGAGCATGGATTTACAGGCATGGCTGTTGGCGCAGCTTTGACAGGATTGCGCCCAATTGTTGAGTTCATGACGATGAACTTTTCGATGCAGGCTGTAGATCACATTATTAACTCTGCTGCAAAAACGCTTTATATGTCTGGCGGCCAAATGGGATGCCCCATCGTTTTTCGCGGTCCTAATGGTGCTGCTGCACGTGTTGGCGCACAACATTCCCAGTGTTTTGCAAGTTGGTATGCTCATATTCCTGGGATGAAAGTTGTAGCACCTTGGTCTTCTGCAGATGCAAAAGGTTTATTACGGGCTGCAATTCGTGATCCCAATCCGGTTGTGGTGCTTGAAAATGAGATCCTTTATGGCCAAAAATTCCCATGCCCTGTGGATGAAGAGTTTATTCTTCCTATAGGAAAGGCCAAAATTGAACGGACTGGAAAAGACGTTACACTCGT
The DNA here is from genome assembly GCF_006542355.1 of Swingsia samuiensis. Lineage (NCBI taxonomy): Bacteria > Pseudomonadati > Pseudomonadota > Alphaproteobacteria > Acetobacterales > Acetobacteraceae > Swingsia > Swingsia samuiensis. The sequence continues at coordinate 2,067,291 of NZ_CP038141.1, forward strand.
AGCTTTCTCCATTATGGTTGGCGTTGCGTTAGAAGCGGCTGAGTTGTTAGCTAAAGAAGGTATTGAAGCTGAAGTTATAAACCTTCGTTCACTTCGCCCTCTTGATACGGAAACAATTATTCAAAGTGTAAAAAAGACAAACCGTATTGTTTCTGTTGAAGAGGGATGGCCGGTTGCAGGGATTGGGGCTGAAATTTGCACCATCGCTGTTGAACAAGCATTTGATTGGTTAGACGCTCCACCTGCTCGTGTGTGTGGTCTGGATATACCGATGCCATATGCGGCAAATCTTGAAAAATTAGCTCTTCCTAAGCCTGAGTGGGTTGTGGACGCAGTACGCAAGCAGTTTCGGGACTAAAATAATGGCCAATAATATTTTAATGCCAGCCTTATCGCCGACCATGACGGAGGGTAAATTAGCCCGATGGTTAAAGAAAGAAGGCGATCATATTTCTGCTGGAGATATAATTGCGGAGATCGAAACTGACAAAGCGACAATGGAAGTTGAAGCTGTAGATGAGGGGGTTTTAGGGCGCATTCTCATTCAAGAAGGAGAAGAAGGTGTTGCTGTTAATACACCTATTGCCATTCTGGTTGAGGAAGGTGAAGATATACCCGAAACAGCTTTAAAAACACCGTTTACTCCACAAAAATCCTCTTCTGATGGTCAAGCACCTTCCAGCGGGGAAGAAAAGAAAGTGCTACCAGCTTCTCATAAAACATCTCATGAGAAGCGAATTTTTATCTCTCCGTTAGCAAAAAGAGTTGCTCAAGAAAAAGGGATCTCTTTGGAAAGCCTGAAGGGAACTGGCCCTAATGGACGTATTATAAAAAGAGATGTTGAAAAAGGGAGTATCCTTCCGGCTCCAGATAATACAAATTCTGGCACAGCTCAAAGTGATATTAAGCGTATTTCAAACTCTACAATGCGGAAGGTGATTGCCCGTCGTTTAACAGAGTCCAAAACGCAAGTTCCTCATTTCTATGTGTCGGTTGATATTGAGCTTGATAGGCTTCTGGAACTTCGTTCAAAGCTGAATGCTACGGCAGAAGAAAATAGTTTTAAAATTTCTGTGAATGATATGATGATCAAAGCTGTAGCTTTGGCATTGAAAAAAGTTCCGGGCCTGAACGTACAGTTTACAGAAAAAGAAATACTACATTATGAAAATGTCGATATTTCTATGGCTGTTTCAATTCCAGATGGCTTGATTACGCCAATTATTCGTAATGCTGATCGTAAATCGCTGCGTGAAATTAGTGTAGAAGCTAAAAGCCTTGCTAAAAAGGCTCGAGCTGGAAAATTAAAACCTGAAGAGTTCCAAGGGGGTACATTCTCTATTTCTAATATGGGAATGTTTGGCGTACGGGATTTCTCAGCAATTATTAATCCACCTCAAGCAGGAATTTTGGCCATTGCAGCAGGTGAAAAGCGTGCTGTTGTGCGAGGAGATAAGCTTGAAATAGCTACGGTCATGACAACAACTCTATCTGTTGATCATAGAGCTGTGGACGGAGCGTTAGGAGCCCAGTGGCTCAATGCTCTGAGAGATATTATTCAAAACCCCTATTTTTTGGTGGTCTAACTTATGTCTGATACATTTGATTTAATCGTCGTTGGTGGTGGCCCTGGTGGGTATGTTGCTGCGTTAAGAGCAAGCCAGTTAGGGATGAGTGTCGCGGTTGTTGAAAGTACTCACCTTGGTGGTATTTGCTTAAACTGGGGCTGTATCCCAACGAAGGCTTTATTACGCTCATCGGAAATACATCATCTGCTGCATGAACTAGATAGCTATGGTTTTTCTGCAGATAATATTAAATTTGATATTCCTAAAATTGTTGCCCGTTCTCGTGCTGTTGTAAAGCGAATGAATACAGGCGTTGCACATCTATTGAAAAAAGCAAAAGTACAGGTTTTTGACGGGCGAGCAAAACTTGCAGGAAAAGCTGGAGAGGCTCATAAGGTTTCTATCACAAAGGATGGTCAAGAGATTGCTGTAATTAAAGCTCCTCACGTTATCTTAGCGACTGGAGCAAAAGCCCGACAACTTGCTGGCTTGGAAACAGACGGGCATTTAGTCTGGGGCGCTCGGGAAGCAATGACACCAACTGAATTACCTAAAAGGTTGCTCGTCATTGGATCTGGAGCCATTGGTGTTGAGTTTGCTTCTTTCTATCGAAATATGGGCAGTGAAGTGACCATTGCAGAAGTAGCAGACCGCATTTTAATTGCGGAAGATCCTGAGATCAGTGCCGCAGCCCGTAAGTCTTTTGAAAAGCAGGGAATTAAAATTATTACCAATGCCAAAGTTGGGCCTTTGCAAAAGGGTAGTAACGAGGTTTCAACTACGATTGAAAGCCCTCAAGGCACTGTTAACCTTACGGTTGATCGGGTTATTTGTGCCGTTGGTATTGTGGGAAATGTTGATGATCTAGGACTTGAGAATACGAAAGTTCAAATTGATCGTACACACATTATAACAAATGAATTCTGCGAGACGGCTGAGCTCGGGGTATATGCTATTGGAGATGTAGCAGGTGCTCCATGGTTAGCGCATAAGGCCAGTCATGAAGCTGTCATTTGTGTTGAGAAAATTGCAGGGCGTTCGCCTGAACCCTTACATCCACTTAACATTCCCGGTTGCACATACTCACGCCCACAAGTCGCTTCTGTCGGTTTGTCGGAAGAAAAAGCCATTGCAGCAGGCCATAAAGTACGCGTTGGACGTTTCCCTCTGATGGCTAACGGTAAAGCTGTCGCTATGGGAGAAACAGATGGAATGGTAAAGACCGTCTTTGATGCGACTACGGGCGAGCTTTTAGGTGCGCATATGATTGGTGCAGAAGTAACTGAGATGATCCAAGGGTATGTGATTGCTCGAACAGGGGAACTAACAGAAGCTGAGCTTATGGAAACAGTTTTCCCACATCCAACAATTTCAGAAACGATGCATGAAGCAACTCTTGCGGCCTTTGATGGTCCTCTTCATATATAACGCCTCATGTCTCAACGTATTACCATAGATCATCGAGGAAATTCGTCATCCCGTCACCCAGAAAAGGTGAACCGTCCTGATAATCCAATTCAGCGTAAGCCGTCTTGGATTAGGGTTAAGGCGCCTAACCATCCCGTGTACCATGAAACACGGGATTTAATGCGAAAAGCTAATCTGGTAACGGTGTGTGAAGAAGCTGCTTGCCCTAATATTGGTGAATGCTGGTCTCAACGGCATGCAACCATGATGATCATGGGAGATATTTGTACACGCGCTTGTTCTTTTTGTAATGTGACAACAGGTTTGCCGCGAGCATTGGATGAAGATGAGCCAAGGCGAGTTGCAGATGCCGTTTCAAAGCTAGGTTTGCGTCATGTTGTGATAACATCAGTGGATCGAGATGATTTGGAAGATGGGGGAGCTCGTCACTTTGCACACGTTATCCGTGCCATTCGTCAACAATCTCCTGACACAACAATTGAAATCTTAACGCCTGACTTCCTTCGTAAACCAGGTGCTCTTGAAGTGGTGGTGGAGGCTAAACCGGATGTTTTTAATCACAATATAGAAACAATTCCGCGTTTATACCCGACTATTCGTCCAGGAGCACGTTATTATCAATCTGTAAGATTGTTGGATGATGCAAAAAAAATAGATCCATCTCTCTTTACAAAATCAGGCCTGATGCTGGGCTTAGGAGAAGAAAAGATGGAAGTCTGGCAAGTGATGGATGACTTTAGAATTGCTGATGTCGATTTTTTGACCTTAGGCCAATATTTACAACCCTCCATAAAACATGCTGCTGTCAGTAAATTTGTTACACCTGAAGAATTTGATGATTATGCTGTTGCTGCGCGCTCAAAGGGTTTTTTACAGGTGAGTGCAAGCCCTTTAACTCGGTCATCATATCATGCGGACAGTGACTTTGCTCAACTTAAAGCTACACGAAACAATCGTTTGAAAGAGTTGTTATAATGCCGACGCACGCTGAACAACGGCTTCTTGTTTATACTCCTGAACAATTATTTGATTTAGTTGCTAACGTTGCAGAATATCCCGAATTTCTTCCATGGTGCACTAAGGCAGATGTTAAATTACAAACAGAAAAAGAAATTATTGTTGATTTAACTGCTGGTTTTGGCCCCTTCAAAGAAACATTTACGAGCAGAGTAACTCTTAATCGACCTTCTCAAATTAGAGTTCGTTATGAGAAAGGTCCTTTCAGATATTTAAACAATGTATGGACATTTACGCCTAATCCGCAAGGATGTTTAATCGATTTTTTTATTGATTTCGAGTTTAAATCAAGGCTTTTGCAGAATGCAATGGGGGTAGTTTTTAATGAAGGTGTCCGTTTGATGGTTTCTGCTTTTATTAAGCGGGCACGAGAAAAATATGGTGTTGATAAAAAATAATTCTACCAAAGAGTTGATTTTTTTGAGCTATAACTTGAACTGTCGTTATGCTAAAGCGTAATTCATCAATCGGTTTTATATAAAAAGGGAAACCTGATCCATGAAAAAACTTTCTGCTGGTGTATTTGCACTTTCTGCTCTCGTTGCATTCTCTGCACCTGCTATGGCGAAGCATCATCACGCTGGTGCTCATCACCACCACAACCATAAAGGTGCAGCTGCTTCTCAAAAAGCACAAGATTCTACAACAGATGATTTGAACAGCCGTTCTTTGCAACAGGCACAAACACCACTTCCAAGCACAACGGCTCCAGCAGCACCTAACGCAACAGCTACAGTGCCATCAGCTCCTAACCAATCTGTTGTTGTTCCACCAGCAGCAGATTCAAAAATGCCTGCTGGTATGGCAATGCCTAACTAATAACGCATAAATTTTATACTGCGTTATTTAGCCTCTGCCTTTTTTAAGGGCAGAGGTTTTTATTTAGTAAGAGTTCTAAAGAAAATTTAACGGCTTGTTGTCTGATTTGATTTCGATCCCCGCGGAATTGCATTTTCTTCGTTATTGTTTTTAGTCTCGTTGAAGCAAGCCCAAAGCAAACTGTTCCCACTGGCTTTTGTGGTGTCCCGCCTTCTGGCCCAGCTATGCCTGTTATAGAAATAGCAACATGGTCCTTTGAAAATAACTTTAAACCTCCATCAGCCATAGCCTGTGCTGTTTCAACGCTAACAGCTCCAAACTTTTGAAGGATATCTTTATCAACTCCGACTGAATGTATTTTCATTTCATTAGAGTACGTTACAAACCCTCCTTCCAATACAGAGGAGGAACCTGATATATTTGTTAAGTAAGAAGAGAGCATACCACCTGTGCAGCTCTCAATCGTAATTAATTTTATTTTGTTCTGTTTGAAGATATCAATAACTTGATTAGATAGATCATTAATTTGTTTATCGTACATAATTTTTACTCGCTCTATATACCCACATATTACCTTCTATATTTTTTATATATGTACGCGTTTCTTGATAAGGAATTTTTTCAATCCAATCAATTAAATATTCGTCCGTAAGGTTAGTATTGTTAGATTGCTCTGACTGGAGCCATGTGTCTACGCGGTGTGGTCCTGCATTATATGCTGCTAAAGCGTAAGGCACTACATTATCAAAATGCTCTAACAATTGTTCCAAATAAGCTGAGCCGATTAGAATATTGGTTGAAGGGTCTAATAATGCTGCTGATGATGTATTGACCCTTAAATGTGCCTTTCGAGCTACGTCATAAGCTGCCGTAGGGAGAAGTTGCAACAAGCCTATGGCATGGGCTGAGCTGATCGCTTGTGTATCAAATCCGCTTTCTTGGCGTATAACAGATAAAAGAAAATCAGAGGGTAAACTGGTAGTAGTGGGCTCTTGCCAAGGAGATGGATACCCTTGAGGATAAAGCGCTATTCTGGAATGGGCGAGAGTGTGCGCTGCAAAAACTTCCCCAGCTGGGATGTTAAGTCGCTCGCTTAAATCAGCGATTGATTTTTGGTCGGCTGGTTCATGTGTTGTGCTAAGTAAAAACAATAAAAAAACCTTGGCTTTTTCTGAATTGCCACTTTGAGATAATAATATTGCTGCCTGAACTAGGTCAGACCTTTGAAGGTTTTCAGGAGCAGTTCCTTTAATATTAGGAACTATATCAAGGCGATGCTGTAAATCAGAAAGAAATCTTGAAGATACGTTTGGATTTGCATTTAACAATCCAATTTCATTGTTAAGAGCTGCTAAAGCCAATTGACCATAAAATGTTGTAGGGTTTTTGGCCGCATTTATAAAAGCTTTCTGTGCTTCTTTAACGTCTCCGAGTTCTTGTCTAGATCTTCCAATCCAATACCACCCTTGAGATTGAGTAGCTAACGAGACTGCATCAGTTAAAGGGGAAAAGAAATGCTCTGCTTGGTCGGGCTTTTTAAAGAAGCGTAATTGAATAAATCCAGAAAAGAACTGCGCTTCTAATCGATCCGATGTTGATAAGGGAAGGGAGGTATCATCTGCTATATTTGCAGCGTTCTCGATGTCATTATTCAACAATAATGCATGAGCAAAACTAAGGCGTTCAGCAGACCACTCATGCGATGGAGAGTTTTCTTGAATAGCGATTCCGGCCGAGTGCCATAGATCCAACGCTTCATTAAAACGCTCTGAGTGACGTAACATTTTAAGGCGATAACGGATAAGCGTAGGGTCTTGTCGTAATTCAGATGGAAGGCTTGAGAATAAGTAATCAGCATCTGCGCTGTTTGTTTTTTGCGCCAGACGTGCTTGAGCTAAAGCTTGTTGTGCTGGTGTTAAAAACGAGATTTGTCGTCTGGCGGATGCAATATTTCCGCTTTTCTCTAGCGTTTCATACCGTTTCCAATAATCATCAGACGATAAATCACTACTATATTGATTTAAAAATAAACTTTCATCAGATGCTGATCCTGCTCCCGATTGCCAAATTAGTTTTGCCTTTTTAGATTCTTCCAAGAGCTGCCCATGGCAAACAAGAAAAGCTGCCATAATGGTTAAAGGCTGGACACGACAAAGAGCTTTTAGCGTATCAGGATCAGAAATTTGAGATAGAGCGTTTTGATAACGCCATAAGATACGAGCATTTTGAGGCCATATCGGCCCCTTGGTAAGGAAATCGGCGTATCGCTCAGCTGGTAAATTCGTACCCTCTGGTGAGGTTAAAATTAACCATTCGTTTAGTCTGGACTGAACATCTGTGCTCTGTGCATGCGCAGAGAATGTTACTGAAAGAAAGACAGAAGAAGCTAAGAGAAAAGCCCGGTTAATGCGATAAAGAGACATAATGCCAAACCTCTCCGCCTCCACGAATGATAAGTTCAATTGCAACGGCGAGCACGACAAGAAGGCCACCCCAGGCTATCCAACGATATTTTGCTAATAAACCAGCGATAAAAGAAGCCGCAACGCCCATGAGTAAAACAGAAAAAACTAAACCGCCCGTTAAAATCCAAGGGTGACCAATAGATGCCCCAGCCACGGCTAAAACATTATCCAAACTCATGGAAAGATCAGCGATAACAATTTTTATAATAGCAGGCCCAAGTTTAGAGGGACCGTCTACTTCAGCCTCATCTCCACCGTGCCGAAGTTCACGGTACATTTTCCAACATACCCATAAAAGCAAAATCCCGCCCGCAAGCGTCAGGCCAACAACGGAAAGAAGGCGAGACGCAACAAGAGCAAGCGCTATACGCAGCAGAGCAGAAAGAAGGGTGCCTATTAGAATCGCAATGTGTCTTTCACGACCAGCTAAACGACGAACTGCCATCCCTATGACAACGGCATTATCTCCCGCTAATGTGACGTCAATCAAGGTCACTTGCAGCAAGGCAATCAGGGCATGAGTGAAGCTATCTGGTAACAAGATGATTAATCTTTCAAAACGGAACGTGGCATTCTTGTCGTATTTGGTTTAAGCACCCTTCGTAAAGCCCATTTTTTTTCGGAGTTTTCATGGTTCCGCGTTATAGCCGTCCACAAATGACCGCCATCTGGTCTCCTACAAACCGTTACCGTATCTGGTTTGAGATCGAAGCTTTGGCTTGTGAGGCTATGGCTCAACAGGGAATAATTCCAGAAAGTGCAGCAAAAAATATCCGAGAAAAAGGCGATGCAGCCATGGCTGCATTTTCTGAACAAGATATTGCACGTATTGACGAGATCGAAGCAGAAACGCGCCATGACGTCATTGCGTTCCTCACATGGCTAGCAGAAAAAATTGGTCCTGATAGCCGCTTTGTGCATTTAGGCATGACCTCTTCAGATGTTCTGGATACGTGCTTCTCTGTTCAGCTTAAGCAAGCGAGTGATCTTCTGCTCGAAGATTTAGATCAAGTCTTAAGTGCACTAAAGAAACGCGCCTATGAGCATAAAAACACAGTCACCATTGGTCGTAGCCACGCTATTCATGCAGAGCCAACAAGTTTTGGTTTAAAACTAGCTGGCCATTATGCTGAGTTTGCTCGTGATCGGGAGCGTTTGCTTCAGGCTCGAAAAGAAATTGCTGTAGGCGCTATTTCAGGAGCCGTTGGCACGTATGCGCATATTGACCCAGCAATTGAAGAATATGTTGCAAATAAACTTGGCTTAGTCGCAGAAAGCGTTTCAACGCAGGTTATTCCCAGAGATCGGCACGCCGCTTTCTTTTGCACATTAGCTGTTATTGCGAGTGGGATCGAGCGCCTCGCTGTTGAGGTAAGGCATTTGCAGCGTTCAGAAGTTCGGGAAGCAGAAGAGTTTTTCCATAAAGGGCAAAAAGGCAGCTCTGCGATGCCGCATAAAAGAAACCCCGTTCTTTCTGAGAACCTCACGGGGTTAGCGCGCCTTGTTCGTTCACATGCTATCCCTGCATTGGAAAATGTCGCGCTTTGGCACGAAAGAGATATCAGTCACTCATCTGTCGAGCGGAATATTGGCCCAGATGCAACGATAGGCCTTGATTTTGCTTTGATGCGACTTGCCGGCATGATGGAAAAGCTTGTTGTTTACCCAGATCAAATGATTGCTAATCTGGAAAGCCTCGGTGGGGTAGTCCATTCTGGTGAAGTGCTTTTAACGTTGGCTCGTGCCGGTATCTCACGTGAAGACGCCTACAAAATTGTGCAGCGCAATGCGATGGCAACGTGGACAAAGCTGGGTCATCCCGATTTTAAAACGTTCAGAGAAAATCTGGAAGCAGATCCAGAAGTATCTGGCCGTGTGAGTGCGGATGTTTTGGATAAGGCTTTTGATGCGTCTCAGCATTTAGCCCAAGTCGATCGTATTTTTGATCGCGTTTTTAATTAATCTACCAATGAGAGTGCGGAAAAGATTTTCCGCACTCTCGTAGTTTTAGTTCACTAATGCTATGAACTAAAAAGTGTCGCTGGATTTGTCGTTCTTTTAAGATTTTGAACGTAACGACGTAACCCACTAAGGATTGCATATGGCCCGCCGCCGCCAGCTTTATGAAGGCAAAGCTAAAGTTCTGTTTGAAGGTCCAGAACCAGGAACACTTGTCCAATATTTCAAAGATGATGCTACCGCTGGGAATGGCGTAAAAAATGGCATCATCACCGGAAAGGGTGTTCTTAACAACCGTATCAGCGAATACCTGATGCTTAAGTTGCATGATCTAAATATTCCAACGCATTTCATTAAACGTTTGAATATGCGTGAGCAGCTGATTCGCGAAGCTGAGATCATTCCTCTTGAAGTGGTTATTCGTAATATTGCGGCTGGATCTATTGCGAAACGCTTAGGAATAGAGGAGGGAACGCGCCTTCCAAGAACAATCATTGAATACTACTATAAGAATGATTCTCTTGGTGACCCCATGGTTTCCGATGAACATATTTCAGCTTTTAATTGGGCAACCCCACAAGAGCTGGATGATATGAATGGCATGGCGCTCCGCATTAATGATTTTCTCATGGGCGTTTTCAGCAGTGTAGGCATTACGCTCGTTGATTTTAAACTAGAGTTTGGTCGCTTGTGGGAAGGGGATGAAATGAGAATCATCCTCGCTGATGAAATCTCGCCTGATAATTGTCGTTTGTGGGATAGCAAAACAAACGAGAAAATGGACAAAGACAGATTTCGTCGTGATATGGGGAAAGTGGAAGAAGCCTATCAGGAAGTGGCTCGTCGTTTAGGTATTTTAACTGAATCAAATAATGGAGACCATCAAGGTCCGGAGGCAGTACAGTGAAAGTTCGCGTTTACGTTTCGCTTAAAGATGGTGTTCTGGACCCTCAAGGAAAAGCGGTTGAACACGCCCTTGAATCACTAGGTTTTAAAGACGTTGGAGAGGTTCGGGTAAATCGTGTGGTCGAGCTGGAACTCCCAACCAACGATGCAGACCAAGCCCGTGCTCAAGGAGAGGCAATGGCTCGCGCTCTTTTAGCAAATGAAGTGATCGAAAATTTCAGCGTTGAGGTCGAATAATGAAAGCTGTTTTTGCTAAAGCTACAACTCTTTGTTTAGCTCTTTCTTTATTAGCTCCTGCTGCACATGCTCAGCGCGTTTCAAAGGTAACAGGCACAACTCTGGGTAAAATGTGTTCCAGTGATAAAGTAACTGGAACCAGCTTATGTGATGCCTACCTTGCAGGCATTATGGATAGTGAAGTTTGGTCTAAAAAATACGATACATATAAAGACGATGCGGGCGCTCCTGTTGCTTTTTGCGTCCCTACAAGTGAAACGGCCCCTCAAATTCGAAGTAAAGTTGTAAGCTGGTTACACAGCCATAATGATGCTCTTACTCAACCAGCAGGGAAAGCTGCATATCGTGCATTACATGATACTTATGCGTGTCAGGCCAATGCGGAGGGTATGAAATGAAAGCAGGAATTGTCGTTTTTCCCGGAACGAACCGGGAGCGCGACATGGGACATGCTCTCAAGTTAGTTTCTGGCCATACACCAAAAATGATATGGCATCGGGAAACTTCTCTTGGTGATGTGGATCTTGTTGTTTTACCGGGTGGCTTTAGCTTCGGAGATTACTTGAGAAGTGGTGCTATGGCCGCACACTCTCCTATCTTACGGGAAGTGAAAGCTTTCGCAGAAAAAGGTGGCTATGTTTTAGGGGTTTGTAACGGATTTCAAACTCTAACAGAAGCACATCTTCTACCAGGCGCCTTATTACGAAATGCAGGCCTGCGTTTCCTTTCGCAAGACTGTCACCTTAAAGTAGAAAATTCTTCTTCCTCGTATACGCATCATTGGAAAAAAGGAGATGTTTTTCGTGCTCCTTTGGCGCATGGTGATGGTAATTATACCGCATCTCCTGACATCTTGAAAAAGCTTGAGGAAGAAGAGCGAGTAGCTTTCCGGTATTGCCGGTCTGATGGTACTATTTCCCACGAGGATCGTGCATCAAACCCCAATGGTAGCTTAAATTCAATTGCCGGAATTCTTAGTGAAAACCGTCGCGTTTGTGGATTAATGCCTCATCCTGAAAATTTGGTTGATGCAGAAATCGGTGGCGTTGATGGACTACCCTTATTTAAAGGCCTTGTGGAGGCTCTTGTCGGATGAGCGTGACGATTGATGCCAAGCTTGCCCAATCTTTTGGGTTAACAGGCGATGAATACAATACTGTTTTAAAGATTATGGGAAGAACGCCTAGCTTTACTGAGCTTGGTATTTTTTCTGTTATGTGGTCTGAGCATTGCTCCTATAAATCTTCACGAATTCACCTAAAAACCCTTCCTACCAAAGCGCCTTGGGTTATTCATGGCCCCGGAGAAAATGCGGGGGTGGTCGATATTGGAGAAGGTTTGGCTGCGGTTTTCAAGATGGAAAGCCATAACCATCCATCCTTTATCGAGCCTTATCAAGGGGCTGCAACAGGTGTTGGTGGTATCTTGAGAGATGTGTTCACCATGGGTGCGCGTCCTATTGCCAATCTGAATGCATTACGCTTTGGTGACCCTACACATACTGGGACACGTCGCATTGTTGATGGTGTTGTCCGGGGTGTTGGTGGGTATGGAAACTGCGTTGGTGTTCCAACGGTCGGTGGCGAAGTCAATTTCCATAAGGCCTATGATGGAAATCCTCTCGTCAATGCTATGACGGTTGGAATTGCTCATAAAGATAAGATTTTCCTTTCGGCCGCCGCCGGTGTGGGTAATCCAGTTGTATATGTCGGATCAAAAACAGGTCGGGATGGCATTCATGGGGCAACCATGTCTTCCGCTGAGTTTGATGACGAAGCCGCATCCAAACGTCCAACCGTACAGGTTGGGGACCCATTCATTGAAAAATTGCTGATTGAAGCATGTTTAGAACTGATGGCTACGGATGCCATTGTGGCTATTCAAGATATGGGTGCGGCTGGTCTAACGTCTTCTGCCGTAGAGATGGCAGGCAAGGGAGGCGTTGGGATCGAACTGGATCTTGATGCAGTCCCGCAGCGTGAGCCAAATATGACGGCTTATGAGATGATGCTTTCAGAGAGCCAAGAGCGTATGCTGATGGTTCTCAAGCCAGAGCGGACGGAAGAAGCCCGAGCTATTTTCGAAAAATGGGATCTCGACTTTGCTATTATTGGGCATCTGACCGATACTGGGCATATTACGGTTAAGCATAAAGGGGCTGTAGAAGCCAATATTCCTCTGGATCCTTTGGCTGAAGCTGCTCCTTTGTATGATCGTCCTACTGTTCCATTAAATTTGGCGGGGCATATTCAACCACCGCCAGATCCTGTTGGAATTGAACACGCTTTATTAACTCTCATTGGTTGCCCGGACTTGGCTTCTAGAGCTTGGGTTTGGAATCAATATGATGCGACCGTTGGTGGCAATACAGCTCGCAAACCAGGTGCAGCAGATGCTGCGATTGTTCGTGTTGATGGAACACGTCTTGGGTTGGCGCTGACAACAGATTGTACCCCACGCTACTGCCAAGCAAACCCCAAGTCTGGTGGTGCGCAGGCTGTTGCTGAAGCATGGCGAAATATTACAGCTACTGGTGCTAAGCCGTTAGCTGTTACCGATAACCTTAATTTTGGTAATCCAGAACGCCCAGAAATTATGGCTCAAATTGCAGAAGCTATAAAAGGAATGGCTGAAGCATGTAAGGCTTTGGATTTCCCAGTCGTTAGTGGGAACGTTTCGCTTTATAACGAAACACGTTCTCCTTCTGGTCTAGCTCAAGCTATTCTTCCAACACCTGCCATTGGTGGACTAGGTGTTATTGAAGATGCGTCTAAATCTATTGGTTTAGCGATGCCAGAGGATCATGATCTGGTTCTTATCGGTGAGATTCGTGGCGAATTAGGCCAATCTTTGTGGTTGCGAGAGATTTGCCATCGTGAAGATGGCGCTCCACCATGTGTTGATTTGCATGCTGAGCGAAACAATGGTGATTTTGTAAGAGAGCAAATCCAGAAAGGCCATGTAACGGCGTGCCATGATATTGCCGATGGTGGTTTGCTCATCACCTTAGCTGAAATGGCGATGGCCGGAAATGTTGGGTGTAAATTACAGCCTCATCCTTCTGCGCTGGAGCCACATGCTTTCTGGTTTGGGGAAGACCAAGCCTGTTATGTTATCGCGACAAAACATGCGTCTGATATAATTTCGGAAGCTGAAGCAAAGCATGTCCCTGTTCGGAAGCTCGGTCACTCTGGTGGTAATGCTTTGTCACTTTCTAATGGTGTCTCTCTCAAGATAGAACGTTTACGCACCATAAATGATGCATTCTTTCCTAAGTTCATGGGAGAAGGGAATTAATCTATGCCAATGACGGTTTCCCAAATTGAACATATCATTAAAGATGCAATCCCTGATGCTCAGATTTCCATCGAAGATTTGGCGGGAGATGGAGATCATTATGCCTGCACAGTGGTCAGCGAGTCTTTTCGTGGTCTTTCGCGCGTAAAACAGCATAAGCTAGTTTATGATGCGTTTGGCTCTCGTATGGGAACAGAACTCCATGCGATGGCCTTAAAAACGGTTACCCCTTGATTCGTGGGGTGCAAACCCCATTCTAATGTGAACAATATATTTGCCTCTTATATGAGCTCGCGTTAATGACGGCACATATAAGAGGAAAAAGGATCTACTTATGCCTGAAGCAGTGTTTCAAAATATTCAAAACCTCATCGATGCAAACTCTGTGATGCTTTTCATGAAAGGGGATAAACTCTTTCCTCAATGCGGTTTTTCAGCACGTGTTGTTCAGATTTTGACGCATCTTGGTGTCTCTTTTGAAACAGCCAATGTTTTAGAGAGCCCAGAATTGAGGCAGGGAATTAAAGATTTTTCTCAATGGCCAACAGTACCTCAACTCTATGTTAAAGGAGAGTTCGTAGGGGGATGTGACATTGTCACCGATATGTATCAAAGCGGTGAACTTGAAAGTCTTTTATCTGAAAAAGGGATTGCTGTTTCTAACGGTTAATCTTTGAATAGGCCAGCAGTGTGCTTTACTGTTGGCTTTTTTATGCGCCAGAGATTTTGGCATAAATAAGTCATAATCTCTCCAAAAATGGCAAGACCTTGATTTTTTTAGAAAAATCCCTAATAAGGCTTGTTCATATTGATATTTACGGCATACTTAGCTTTATCAAAATATAGGAATGGATAAATTCAATGGCGCGGCATTGGGCAGGTAAACTCGTATTAGGCGTAATGAGCATTAGTTTATGTGTTGGGGCAGGGAAAGCCCATGCACGTTCAGCTATTACTGACTATGAAGCAAGTAAGCTTACATTTGATGCCTTAACAGCTACTCCTGTCTATCATCACCATCGTACGGCTCCACATTTCTACCGTCATACTTATGCAACGAGTAAACATGCTTTAGCTTTTGCTGCTACTGCTCATCATAGTGCTTACGTAAGAAACGTTTCTTATCGTCCTAAATATATTGCAAGTGCATCAGCTCACCATCATACACGCCACCGTCGCACCTAGTTTCGTTTAAAAAAGCCGGATTGCGTCTTCAATGTGACGCATATTCATAGCTTTATCTAAAAGGTATACATCGAATCGGATATTGGGTCTTACCCAGTCCGGTTGTTGTGTAATTGTTAGATCAAGAGCTGCTAAAAGCCGTTTTTGCTGCGTTAAAGAAAGTGCTAAAGCACTCTCTTTAAGATTTTTTCTCTGCTTAACTTCAATAGCGATTAAATACATTTCATTAGAAACAAGCAGGTCTATTTCACCGTGAGGTGTTTTTCTCCGTTGAGCAAGGATGGTGAATCCTTGCTCGATAAGATGCTGCTTAACGACTTCTTCTGCTTGTAGGCCGTCAAAGTAGGCTTGTTTTCCACGATCGGATTTATTGTATATCAAGAAATCAATCTTTTAATAAACGTGCAGCATCTAAAGCAAAATAAGTTAATATTCCGCTACAGCCAGCCCGTTTAAACGCCATAAGGCTTTCCAGAATTGTTCTGTCACGGTCAAGCCAACCTTTTTCAATAGCTCCCATTATCATCGCATACTCACCAGAGACTTGGTACGCGAATGTTGGAACGGCGAAATTATCTCGGATACGACGAATAATATCGAGATAGGGCATACCAGGTTTTACCATAATCATATCTGCGCCTTCGGCTAAGTCTTGCTCAACTTCTCGCAAAGCCTCATCTGAATTCGCTGGATTCATTTGATATGTTTTTTTATCACCCGTTAATAGCCCACCAGAACCAAGAGCATCTCGAAAAGGGCCATAAAACGCAGATGCATATTTTGCCGTATATGACATAATACGAACTGTTTCAAAATTATGTTCATCAAGCGTTTCTCGGATCGCTTGAACGCGTCCATCCATCATATCGGACGGCGCTATAATATCATTTCCAGCACGAGCTTGATTAAGTGCTTGAAGCCTCAAGACTTCAATAGATTCATCATTAAGAATGCGCCCATCCTTTATCAAACCATCATGTCCATGATCTGTATATGGATCGAGAGCGACATCCCCGATGATTCCTAAATCTGGAAAATTTTTCTTTAACAATCGAGAAGCCCGGCACATTAAATTATCTGGGTTAAGTGCTTCTGTCCCTTTGGAATCTCTTAATTCTTTTGGTGTAATAGGGAAAATGGCAACTGCCGGAATACCTAAATCAACAGCTTGTTTTACATGCTCTACTAGCAAGTCCAAACTGACACGCTCCACTCCGGGCATAGAAGCAACTTTTTGACGTTGGTTTTGCCCTTCGCAGACGAAAATAGGCCAGATCAGATTATCTACGTGTAAATGGTTTTCCTGAACAAGACGTCGTGTGAAGTTATCATGACGGTTACGTCTTAGACGAGAGAGGGGGTATGATGATACGTTTTTCATACCCCAATCATGCGCTTATCTATCTCATCTGGAAAGATGACTGTGTCGTATTCCATAGAAAAAATAAACGATACATCCAATCACAAGCCACACAATTAAGCGAAGCCACGTTAAACTATCTAATGAGAAAATTACAGCAGAGCAGGAAACCACCCCCAAAGCTGGAATAATGATTCCCCCTGGGACTTTAAAGCGTCTTGGCACATTCGGGTGCCGCCAACGCAGAACAGGGACACCGATACAAACAATAATAAAAGCCAAAAGAGTTCCAATAGAAGTCATGTTGCCGAGCACGCCGATAGGAACAGTTGCGGCAAGAACACTAGAAATAACACCAAAAATAATATGAGATGTCCAAGGTGTATGTGTTTTTTTATTTAAGCGTGCAAACACTTTAGGAAGCAATCCATCATTTGACATCGTCAAAAAAACGCGAGCTTGTCCAAGAAGAAGACCAAATAAAACGGACGTATAGCCAAGGCAAATACCAAGTTTGATAATTGTATTTAACCAAACATACCCCGTCGTATTAATGGCTGTTGCAACAGGACTAGGGTCATTGGCGAGTTCTTTATAATTCACAACGCCAGTCAGAACTAAAGAGAAGGTCGCATAAACGATAGCACAAATAATAAGACTTCCTATTATTCCAATAGGAAGATCCCGTGCAGGATTACGACTATCTTGAGCTGTTGTAGAGATAATATCAAAACCGATATAAGCAAAAAAGGCCATTCCAGCAGCCCGCATAATGCCAGATAAGCCAAACTGACCATATATCCCTGTGTTTGTAGGAATAAATGGATGAAAATTAGACATTTTTATATGAGGAATACAAAATATATAAACGAGTGCAATGACAGTTAATTTTATAAAAACAATAAAATTATTGATCTTCGTAGACTCTTTAGTCCCACACATTAAAAGAGCAGAAACCAAGCTTATAATCACAATAGCTGGTGCATTAACCCAAGCATATGCTTGCGATCCGTCTGCCAGTTTAACGACCGACATAGTAGGGGCAAGAAAGCGTGGGTCAAGAACAATACCCCAGCCAGCCAGCATTGAAGATACATAACCCGACCAGCTGGAGGCGACAGCCGATGCAGCAACGGTGTATTCAAGAACAAGGTCCCAGCCAATAATCCATGCAATAAACTCTCCCATGGATGCATAGGCATAGGAGTAAGCAGAGCCACTGGATGGGATCATCCCTGCGAGTTCACCATAACACAACCCTGCAAAACCACAGGCAATCGCTGCTACAATAAAAGATAATGTAATAGCAGGGCCTGCGTTTTGACCTGCGGCTACTCCAGTTAAAGAAAACAGGCCTGCACCAATAATAATACCAACTCCCATAATGATGAGTTGTTTAGCGGACAGAACTCTTTTCAACCCAGAAGAAGATGACGGTGACGAAACGGGCTTGGTTCGCCATAGCGGGTTGGCCATGAAAGATCCTTTTTGACATGTCGATTTGTTTTTGCCGAGGAGAAGAAACTGCGTTAGATATGAAAGCAAAATCACTCTGGAGAACATCCCACCATGTCACAGCACGCTAACCATTCCCCGACAAATCCTTTTTTTCATGCCTCTCTTAAAGATGTTGATTCAGAAGTTGCTCAAATTCTTAACGATGAGTTGATTCGCCAACAAGATGGCATTGAACTCATTGCGTCAGAGAATATGGCTTCCTTTGCCGTTATGGAAGCGCAAGGCTCTGTATTAACTAATAAATATGCTGAAGGCTTACCCGGTAAGCGTTATTATGGTGGATGTGTTGACGTTGATCGTGTTGAAAACTTAGCCATTGAGCGTCTTAAAAAGATTTTTGGTGCAGAATTTGCGAATGTGCAGCCTCACTCTGGAGCCAATGCGAATCAGGCTGCTTTTATGGCTGTTGCAAAGCCAGGGGATACAATTTTAGGCTTAAGCCTTGCTGCTGGAGGCCATCTTACTCACGGAGCGGCTCCAAATTATTCTGGAAAATGGTTCAATGCAGTCCAATATGGTGTACGTAAGCAGGATGGCTTGATTGATTATGAGCAAATGGAAGAGTTAGCTCGTGAACATAAGCCGAAGATCATTGTTGCTGGTAGCTCGGCCTATCCAAGAATTATTGATTTTGCACGTTTCCGTAAAATTGCTGACGAAGTAGGGGCCTTTTTAATGGTGGATATGGCCCACTTTGCTGGGCTTGTTGCGGCTGGATTATATCCAAACCCATTAGAATTTGCTGATATTGTCACTTCAACCACTCATAAAACCCTTCGTGGACCTCGCGGTGGTGTTATTTTAACCAACAATCCTGACTTGGCTAAAAAAATTAATTCTGCTGTCTTCCCTGGCCTTCAAGGTGGACCTTTAATGCACGTTATCGCAGGGAAGGCCGTTGCTTTTGGAGAAGCTTTAAAAGTAGAGTTCCGTGATTTTCAAAGACGCGTTATTGCCAATGCAAAGGCGCTGGCAGATGAATTACAACAACGTGGTTTTGATATTGTTACGGGCGGAACTGACACGCACTTAATTCTTGTAGATCTCCGCCCTAAGAAAGTTACAGGAAAACTAGCGGAAGAAATTTTAGAAAAAGCTGGTATCACAGCCAATAAAAATGCAATTCCGTTCGATCCAGAAAAGCCATTTGTTACATCAGGTATTCGTCTAGGAAGCCCTGCTGCAACGGCTCGTGGCTTTGGGCAAGAAGAATTCCGTACAATTGCACGTATGATTGATGAAGTTCTGACGGCTGCATTGCAAGATGAGAACAAAGAAGAAGTTACTCAAAAAGTGCATGCAGAAGTAAAAGAACTATGCCGTCGCTTCCCAATTTACTCTAAAGCATCAGCCTAACATTAAAATGCAGTACGTCTTGCGAGACGTACTGCTAATTGACCTCGTTGAGGACGCAAATTAGGGATAATTAAGAAACAATCATCATAAGGTGTTTGGATTAGATCATCTCCATCACGAGCAATGATTGTGCCGGCTTTTGGAATGCAAGTATTTCCTACCCACGTTTCTATAAAATTAAAGTTGCTACTCAGAGCTTTTATGCTATCCGTTGTAATAATCATCTGAGTATTTTTATTTTCTTCTTTTTGTTCTTCTCCAAAATGGATTTTATAATACTTTTTTAAAAGCTCATTAATAACTTTCTCCATCACCAAAACAGTATTAACTTCCCAATGCAATCCTGCCTCTAATAAGCAAGCTCTTCCTGTCCCTGAAGGAGAGGTAAACTTTACATGTTCGATCAGTCTAGATCCGCTTTGATGCATCCAATCTATTAAAATGACTGGTTTATCATTCTCTTCAACTGCAATAGACTTCGCTAAATCAATTGATCTTATATTATTAGGAGTAATAAATAGTGGATCAGATGGCCATAATGTAGAATGAAGGTCGAGTAAAAGATCAGCTCTTTCAATAAAAGGTAATAATTCTTTTGCGCGATTTAATTCAAATGAAGACGATACGCTACGAAGACGATCATTGGACCATAATCGATTTAAATCTTCATCTAAATATCGTGCACGAATTGGGTTTGTAATATCAAATTTCTTAAAAGCTTTTAAATTAGCGGCTATTAAAGTTAAACGCCCAGATTGAGGGAATGGATTTTTTTTCCTTAAGTTCTCAAGGGCATGTCCTCCGGCAAATTCATTTCCATGGACTAGACCCGTAATAACCAAATCAGGGCCATCTTTCCCGGAATCGAAGACAATAACTCCAGATACGCCACTATTAGTTTTTTCCCAAGCAGACATATCCGGCAAAGAAAGACGAACATTGGTAGGAAAAGCAGGTCGACCACATCCAGGCAAATTTTCTTGTAATTGAGGGTACCGTACCCGAACGGGAAGGTGTTTCTGGCCTGCTTTACAACTCATCGAGTCACATTCGCTTTCAAAGCAAACTCTTTAAGAACACGTTCACATTCTTGCAGCTGACTGATCGCAATAAACTCATCAGGACGATGCGCTTGTGCAATATCACTAGGCCCACAAACAATACTTTCTAAACCAGCTCTTTGGTAAATCCCGGCTTCTGTTCCATAAGAAACAAAACCCACTGTATTTTTTCCTGTAGTTTGACAGGTCATGTCTACAAGAAATGATGTCTCAGATAAGGATAGGGGGGGTAAATTAACAAGCACCTCATATTCTATTCCACCCGTAGGGTTTCCAATACGCAATTCTTGATCCAGAGGATCCAAAAGCTGCTTAAGCTTCTGAAATTCTTCCTCTCCCTCATCCCCAGGTACATTACGCCATTCGACTTCAAATGAAGCATGTTCAGGAATAATGTTGAGAATACTTCCACCTTTAGCAATACCTACTTGCATTGTTGTATAAGGGGGAGTGAACCCTATAACTTGTCGACCATTTTCCAGAAAAAAATCAGCTTGATCAGCGCATATTGCAATAGCTCGTCCCATCGCGTGTAAAGCATTACGCCCTAATTCAGGTACTGACGAATGGCCTGATTTACCTGTAAGATTAATTCGCACAGCGTAACGCCCCTTGTGTGCAATCACAGGGGACAACATTGTGGGCTCTCCGACAATGCATATTTCAGGAAGCAGATGAGCCGCTTGAATATCCTTCATAAGATATCGCGCCCCATCACATGTTATTTCTTCATCGCATGTAAAAAATAGATGGATGGGATACGGTAAATCCATCTTTATAAAGTCTGGAACAGACGATAAGACGCAGGCGACAAATCCTTTCATATCAGCTGTACCACGACCGTATAAAAGACCATTTTCTTCTCGAAGAACAAATGGATCAGAGGACCATTTTTGATCATCAACTGGGACACAGTCAACATGCCCAGAAAAGGCTATCCCTCCCGAGCGCTGCGGACCAATGATAGCGTGTAGATTCCATTTACCCTCATCGCCTCCATTATAGCGTGTATACGCTACAGAATAATGAGAGAGATAATGTTCAATCCACTCAATGATCGGCAAGTTGGAATTTCGACTCGTTGTATCGTAAGAGACAAGAACCTTAAGAATGGATTTGACATCTGTAGGGATAGGATAATCTGATTTCATAAAAATAGTCTAAACACAGGAGTTCATTTTCTCTAAAGAATAAACGGTTTCATGTGTTCACGTTTTTGCGGGATATAAACTCTATTGATTTAAAGCATCTTCCGTTGTGATCCGGATACGGAATCCTATGTGTTTTTCAATTTCTCTCAACAATAAACGCTCTTCTATTGTAATTAGAGAGAAAGCTGCCCCTTTTTTACCTGCACGTGCGGTTCTTCCAATTCGATGAACATAAATCTCAGGGGAGGTCGGCATATCCATATTAATTACAAGATCTACATCAGAAATATCCAAGCCTCGAGAGGCAATATCTGTTGTAATAAGGATGGATTTCTCATTTTTTTTAAATAAATCAAGAGATTTAGAACGTGCCGCCTGTGTTTTATCACCATGCAATGTTTCAATATGTAATGATTTCTTTTTAAGAATTTTGAATACGTCTTGAACATTATTTTTTGTTTTAACAAATATAATAATCTTGCCTGCTACGGTATCAAGAAGCTGAGAAACAATTTTTATTTTCTGATCTTTTTCAACAAACAACGCGCGTTGACGTATTTTTTTGGGAGTAAATGTTTCTTCTGCCACCTCAACCCGAACAGGGTTACGCGTTACTTTTTGGGCCAGAGCCATAACAGGAGCGGGTAACGTTGCCGAACAAAAAACTGTTTGAGGATGATAATCTGGAAAATATGGAACAAGAGCGTTCATACTTTCTGCAAAATCTTCATCCAATAAACGGTCAGCTTCATCCAAAACGAGAAATTTTAAATCTTCGAGAATAATTTGTCCTTGAACAACCAGATCCAAGAGGCGGCCATGGGTGGCAACAATAATATCCACCCCTTCAGAAAGAGACTTCACTTGTTGTTCTTTAGGAACACCACCACAAATAACACGCGTTTTTAAAGGAAGACGCCGTCCGAGCTGACGACAAACAGAAGCTGTTTGCATCGCAAGTTCACGGGTAGGCTCAAGAATAAGAACTTTCGGATTATAATCTGTTTCATATTCTGAAATTTTTTGAAGAATAGGCAGAACAAAAGCCGCTGTTTTTCCGCTCCCTGTTTGGGATGCAATAAGGACATCTTTCCCGTCTAAAATTTGAGGAATCGTCTGTTCCTGAATCTCACTTGGTCGTTTATGACCAATTTGCTTTAATGTCTCCAATAGGGGCAAGATCAATCCAAGTTTAGTAAAATCGTTAGATTGTTCAGAATGAGGTTGGGTTGGCATTGTCATAGTTTTATTCATTGGCAAATTTTTAAAGCTTCGGGAATGCATTGTCTTGGAACATTACACATGAAAGCTACAATCATAGCAGAAGATTTTGCTGGAATGCGTGCTCAAGGTGCTGGTTTAGCAGAAAAAGCTGGAATGGGATGGGATTTTCAACCTGTTATCATTAAACACTCTTTATGGCGCCATCTTCCTGCACGGTATTGGCCAGATCCTTTGCAATGTGTTGCTCCTATTCATATCTCAAATGATAGTCATTTAATTATTAGCATAGGTGGGACGGGAGGAGTGATTGGTGCAGCCGTTGCAAAACACACCCAATTACCTATCGTACAAATTCAGAACCCAAGAACTAAATTTTCAAAGTTTGATCTTATTATAGCCAATACTCATGATCGCATAGATGGATCCAATATTTTGATTTCACGCAATGCGCTTCATCCTATTACCCCTCAAAAACTACATGATGCTCAGCAAAAGTGGAAAGGAAGGTTACGTTTGGATGAAAAACCTTTACTCTCTATCTTGATTGGTGGAACAAACGGACGTTTCTCTTTAAACGCTCCTCACGCCAAGACAATTGCACATAATATTCTGTCCTTCATGCATCATTATCAATTTAATGTTGTGTTAACACCATCCCGAAGAACAGAGCCAGAAGCCCTCAAAGTCTTCAAAGATATTCTTATTCCAGCTGGTGTCAGGATTGAAACAGGAGAAGGGGATAATAACCCATATCTTGGAATGCTGGCTTGTTCTGACATGATTGCCGTCACGATGGATAGTGTTTCTATGATTTCAGAAGCAATCTCAACACGTGTTCCAGTCGCTGTTATTCCTTTACCCGGAAAATCATCGCGTATTTTGCACTTTATTGAAACTTTAAAGGAACTTGGGCGCATAAAGATTTTTGAACCCAATATAACTCCATGGTCTGTTACCCCGCTTGACGACACCCCTATTGTAGCGAGAGAAATGCTCCAACGTTTGAAGCTCTGAAAGGGCCCTTCTATGCTTAATATCCGCACGTTTGGTCCACAAGGTGGAAATGTACTTTACAAAGCACTCGCGCATCCATTAGCCGCTGAGGCACTCGTCCGCATGGAAAAGGAGCTATCGGGTAAAAAAATTGCAATTTATGACCCAGAAGGCAACGTTGAAACGCTTGTCGCTCTTTATCCCGGTTTACGGCCAGATGTCGTGCTCGTACATGATACTGAAGAAGTGGGAAAAACCGATAGCTTTGGGGGAATAAAAAAAGCTCTCGTTGATTTACCTCTTATTGAATCGGATGTGATTTTTGCGCTTTCATTTGAAGATGCAAAAATGAAACATCGGCTCACACCACTTGCTCAGAATCGATCTATTCATACGTTACAATCTGCACGTTTACCCGAACATATGATCCCATCAGGAAAGCCGTATCTTAATAAATTAAACTTTGCGACTAATTTTGCTTTTTTCCGAGAAAACGAATATTTTTCAACTCGTATCGTCACAGCAAACTATTGGTCAAATTACGGCGCCAGCTCGCTTCGATACTGGTTTCGTTTGTACGACGATAAAGGCAAAGTCATCGCTCAATGGGAACAAAAGGTTGATCAGGCGGGGTCGGGCATCACAATTGATAGTAAAGATATTCAAGAACGGTTTAATCTTCCCCCCTTTACTGGTCAGCTTTTTATTCATGTTTTAGGGGCACAAGGGCATGATGTTGTAAAATATGCTCTTGATATATGGGGGAAAAATAATAACCCCAGCCTTTCTGTCACGCATGACGCAAATGCATGGCCTTCCGTGCGGTATGCAACCCTTCCGGCACCAGATAAGGACGAAACAGTTGTTGTATGGATTCAAAATAGCCATGCAACACCCATTCCAGTTGGTGGTATTACATTCAACCCAATGGGAAAAGAGGACCATAGAGGGAATACAAAGGAAATTGGCGCTTTTGAGACGGTTGCTATTAACATTGGCGAGCTTTTTCCTGATTTAAAATGGCCTGAACAATTAGAAATGCGGGCTGGCCGTCATGTCGTTAGGCCACGTTATGAAATCACACAGAGAAAACGGACACGCATCGCCCATCTGAACGTAGAGAGGGATAACTTACGTCCTGATCCTTCTATTCGTAATTTTCCACCATCTTTGGGACGCGGTTTCTTACTCCCATTCCCCATATTAGATCCTAAAAAGTTTGAAACATTCGTTCAGCCCAACCCTATGTCTGAAGCGCTGGAGAATATTCCTGTTCGCTTGGATATCTTTGATGAAGATGGCCAGAAGCAAGCCGAACATTTTTTAGGTAATCTCCCTCGGGATCATTCTGTAGCAATTGGACTACACGATTTTACCGACAAAGCAGGGCATGCGGATTTGGTATATGATTTTCGTAATGGGGGTGAAGCTGATGGTTGGCTCCATGCTTTAGTACGTTTCCGCCACCGTGAGACAGATCATGCGGCAGAGACAAGTTTTGGCTCCCATATTTTCAACACGCTTATGACATGGCGTTCGGAGCCACAATCCTATTCTGGCCCACCTCCCGGCTTAACGACCAGACTCTTTTTGAAGCTAGGGCACGATCATTTAAAAAGTTTCTGTTGTTTAATTTATCCGGCTTCGCTTGAAGGGGTTTTATCCTCAGAAACGACCTTGCACCTCTATGGAGCAAATGGAGAATTAGTTTCTGAAACTAAAATAAGTATTAAACCGTCTGGCTCTTATATGGTCTATCCGCACAAGCTTTTTGAAGAGAACGATTTACAAAAAGCTGGGATAGGAGGCTATATCCTCATTCGAGATTTAACGTGCCGTCTTTTTGGATATCATGGCTTAGAAAATGATCATGAAGGTTTCTCTCTTGATCATATGTTTGGTTTCTAAAATCTAATATTTATGTGGAGCCAAAAAAATAATTGCAGCTCCACATAAGCACAAAAAAACTCCTAATAGATCCCACAGATCTGGCTTTATTTTTTCCACGCCCCACAGCCACAACAAAGCAAATGTAATATAGATTCCACCATACACAGCGTATGTTCGGCCTGCACTGGGCGTATCAATAAATGTTAATAAGTAAGCAAACAAAACAACTGAAGAACAGCCGGGGATAAGCCATAGAAGTGACTGCCCCATTCTCAATACCGCCCAAAAAGCAAAGCACCCTCCAATTTCGGCCAGTGCTGCAAAACTATATATAAAGAAAGATTTCACCTTATTAGGATCGATCCATCAGCATATTGGTTATCGCTTTTTTAAATGGAAGTAATCGATTTGCAAAACCTAATCCCATTTGACGAGCTTTTAAAAAAGGAGCTTCATCCCGTGTGTAAAATGTAGCAATTGCATTCGTCGCAGCAAATAATGGTGCCGTTGCCCGACGATGTTTTCGTTCAAATCGATCCAGTACAACTTTAGCACCGGCATCGCCGGGGCCTACAGCTATTTCCCGAGCGAGTGTTTCTTGCCCTTTTAATCCAAGGTTAAAACCATGCGCCGTAATAGGGTGCATTCCAACAGCAGCATCTCCGATCAGCGCAAATCGTTGGTCATGAAAGCGGTGGGCATATACGGCTTTTAAGGGGTAGGTGCATCGCGCACTATCCACCGTCATAGGGCCCATACGAGATTGGACGCGTTGAGTAATTTCCTCATTAAAAGCGTCGTCTGGCAAGTTTTTCAAACGTTGAATTTCTGCATCGGGAAGCATAAGCACTAAAGAAGATATAGAGCCTTCTTTATCATCAGGTGCAACAGGGAGCAGAGCAACGGTTTGTCCCTCGTCAAACCATTGTAACGCAACATTCTCATGATTTTTAGGGTGCCGCATGCGGCATACAAGTGTGCTGCGTCCAAAGTCATGCACAATCGCGCCAATACCAGCCATTTCCCGTAAACGAGAAAAGCGTCCATCTGCTGCCACTAAAAGATCAGAATCTAGAGTAGTGCCGTCTTCTAATGTCACTGAAGCAGAGCGATAGTTATGTTGTGTATGAATAATGCCCTGACCAGCTTTAATATCTATTCCAGCAGTGTGTGAGGCTACGTCATACAAAGCACGGCGGATCAAGTGATTAGCAACTAAATGCCCTAATGCATCTGGCCCTGTTTCTGGAGTATCGAAAAGAAGTGGGGGGCTGCCGATGCTTCCTGTTTCTACGCGTGCCATATGTAGTGGAGAAATGGCCTTTTGAGGGATTTTTGCCCAAACACCAAATCTTTTCAGCCAGTTAGACGCGTGGTGAGTTAATGCAATTTCCCGGCCATCAAAGGGAGGAGACGCTAATACAGAGAGGGGAGAGCGTTCAACAACACAGACTTTTCGACCATCATGTGCTAAAGAAAGTGCAAAAGCCAAGCCAACAGGGCCTCCTCCTGCAATGATTACATCATACATATAATTCAATCCACATTAGCACCAAAAGAAACTGGCTTCCCTTCCCAAAGAGCCATATATTTTTCAATATCAGGCCGCTTACGATCTTCCTTAGAACCTTCAGGGGTGCCCACAAACAAAAAGCCTGCCAGACAATCAGGTTTCTTTAAACCTAACATTTCTAATAATTCTGTGTCTGTTGAAAAAGCACCTGTTACCCAAATTCCACCAAAACCTTCCGCATGCAAGGCATTTAATACATTCATAGCTCCCGCCGCGGCTGCCATTTCCTGCTCGACAACTGGAATTTTTCCTTCAGGAACAATATGGATCCCCAACGCAATAATCATCGGCATAGTCGAAAAACGATGATACCGCTTTTCTTTTTTTGCTTCGGGTAAATGAGACTCTTCTCGTTCTATGGCTTTAAGAACAACCTTGGCAAAAGCCTCCCGATATTCTCCTTGGATAACCGTATATCGCCAAGGGCGCATTTTCCCATGGTCTGGGGCACGCAATCCAGCAGATAAAATAGCACGCAATTGCTTTCCTTGAGGGACAGGATCAACCAACTGATCGGTTGAGGCGCGTGAAAGGAGGAATTCAAGAGAGGACTGGTGATTAATCATGCGCAATCCTTAAGATGTTTAGAATTTAATTGCCAAGAGTTTTTGTGATTTTTTCACGATTTTAAAAGATCGTATACCATCAAAAGATATTTGTAATAGATTTTTCTTGCTCTGTTGATTTATACTCTTAACCTGTAAAGACAGCGTGGAATTTACCCTCAGCCTGGTGTAATAAGAAAACATGACTGATATCCGCTCTGCCCAACTTCATCGCCAAACAAGTGAAACTGATATTTCATTAACCTTGACCTTAGATGGGCAAGGAATATCGAATATCGAGACTGGGATTGGCTTTTTTGATCATATGCTTACAGCATTATCAAAACATAGTGGCTTCAATCTTGACCTTGTAGCTAAGGGTGACTTGCATATTGACGGACACCATACGGTTGAAGACGTTGGAATTGTTTTAGGACAAGCTTTCCGTCAAGCAATTGGTGACAAACGTGGAATAGAACGTTTTGGCCATGCTCTCGTCCCATTGGATGAAGCTCTATCTGAAGCAGTAGTCGATATTTCTGGGCGCCCATATCTGGCTTGGAATGTAGCCTTCCCAACAGAAAAAATTGGCGTGATGGATACGGAGCTTTTTGAAGAGTTTTTCCGTGCTTTTGCAATGTCTGCTCATATTGCCCTGCATTTAACTTGCAAGGCAGGGACAAACTCTCACCATATTGCAGAGAGTGGCTTTAAAGCCATCGCACGTGCACTACGTTTTGCGGTTTCTATCGATATGCGTAACGCGAACTCAATCCCATCTACTAAAGGCGTTCTATGAGTTCATACGTCCCTTGTATTGATCCGCGAAAGCAAAAGCTTCCTATTTTGGTAAAAGAAGGCTTTTCTTGGCGTGTGCTGCTTTTAGGATGGGTTGGCTTGCTGACCTATGGTAATTATCTTTCTGCTTTATTAGCTGGTGCAGGAACATTTCTGATCCATTCCTACATCGAAGGAACATCAGAGGGACTTACAATCATAGCACTTCACGTCATACTCGCTGTTTATACATCTGAAATTAGACTGTGGGAAATGCGTATTCGGGGAAGAGAAATAGGCCCTCCCATTTGGGCCACCTCAAAAGATACAGCCCTAATGAGCTGGATTAATTACTATTCATCGTCTGTAAAAGTATCGGAGCCTTCATGCGCGTCGTCGTAATTGATTATAATGGAGGAAATCTTGCATCGGCCGCTCAAGCCGCTCAAAAAGCAGCGTCACTCTATAATATTGATGCAGAGGTTACGATCACACGCGACGAAAGTGCTATTTTAAATGCTGATCGTTTAATCCTTCCTGGGCAAGGCGCCTTTGCTGATTGTGCCAAAGGTTTAGGGCCTGAATTACGAAACTCCTTGCAAGTCGCTACCGATAAGGGAACACCATTCCTTGGGATCTGCGTTGGGATGCAACTCATGGGAGAATATGGTTTAGAACACGGTAGGACCGAAGGCCTTGGATGGATTTCAGGGCATATTAGCCATATGAAAGAAGCCCATGATGCCGGCTTGCGTTTGCCGCATATGGGGTGGAACACCCTTAATTTTAAACCTGGTGCACATCTTCTAACCGAAGGCTTAGAGCCAGGTGTCCATGGTTATTTTGTTCATTCTTATGCTTTGCATAATGGTAAAGAAAGCGAAGTGATAGCCACGGCTGATTATGGGGGAAATGTTCCCGCTATTGTTGCCAATGGCAATCGCTGTGGCACTCAATTCCATGTTGAAAAGAGCCAAAAAGTTGGCCTCACCATGATGGGTAACTTTCTGAAATGGAAATCATAAAAATTCTTCCCTTTTAACATTATTAAGCCTTTTAAAACGGAGACTATCCATCATGCAGGGATCAATCTTTTCTAGAATTTACACAGAGAATTATAACACAGCACCTTATTGTTTAAGCCCTGCCAACTCTGAATCTGGTTCAGACCATTCTACAGCTCCCCAAAAGCATGAACTAACTCTTTATCCGGCGATTGATCTAAAAGATGGAGCCTGTGTCCGCTTGCGGCGTGGTGAGATGGATGAGGCTACACATTATTCAGATAACCCTGCTGCTCAGGCAAAACTATTTGAAGATGCGGGCTGCAAACACTTGCATGTTGTTGATCTAAACGGGGCTTTTGCTGGACATTCTGCCAATATTCCCGCCATCGAAGCGATTATAAAAGCTACCAACCTTCCTGTTCAGTTAGGAGGGGGTATAAGAGATATGGCAGCGATTGAGCGCTGGCTGGAGACTGGTATTTCACGCGTAATTTTAGGTTCTGTCGCCGTCAAAAATCCAGATTTAGTTCGTCAGGCTGCACGAGCTTTCCCCGGTCAAATCGTTGCAGGAATAGATGCACGCCAAGGACGGGTTGCAACAGAAGGCTGGGCTGAAGTTTCTGAATTGGAAGCCAATGACCTAGCTTTGCGGATGCAAGATGCCGGTGTTGCTGCGATTATTTTTACCGAAATTAGCCGAGATGGTATGTTATCTGGATTAGATATCGACCAAACGGTTGATATGGCAAAACGTCTTTCTATTCCAGTCATTGCAAGTGGCGGAGTAGGGACACTTGATCATTTGCGTGCTCTAAAAGATGCCGCTCAAAATGCTTCAGGGATTTCGGGAGCTATCGTTGGTCGTGCCTTATATGACGGACGAATTTCCCTTCAAGATGCTTTGGATGTATTTAAAACATGCTAAAACTTCGTGTTATTCCTTGCTTGGATGTTAAAGACGGCCGTGTTGTAAAAGGCGTGAACTTCGTCTCTTTACGCGATGCGGGAGATCCTGTTGAACAAGCGAAGCTCTATGATGCAGCTGGCGCAGATGAGCTGACCTTTCTTGACATTACCGCAAGCGTTGAAAATAGAGACACTATTTTAGATGTTGTTCGTCGCACAGCTGAAGCAATACGTTTACCTCTGACTGTTGGTGGAGGAGTACGTAGCTGTGATGATATACGTCGGCTTTTACTCTCAGGAGCTGATAAATGTGCTGTAAATTCTGCCGCGATTAAAAATCCAGAATTAATAGCCGAAGCATCAGAGCGTTTTGGCAGTCAATGTATTGTTGTTGCGATTGACGCTCGATCAAATGGAAATGGTGGTTGGGAGGTTTATGCAAAAGGTGGCCGTGAGCCTACTGGTCTCGATGTTATTGAATGGGCACGAAAAATGCAAAACCTTGGAGCAGGAGAGATTTTGCTGACAAGTATGGATCGTGACGGGACTAAATCAGGTTTTGATTTGGACTTGTTGCGGGCCGTTTGTGATGCCGTCACTATTCCTGTTGTTGCTTCTGGTGGAGTAGGGGAATTGCAGCATTTCGTGGAAGGTGCGCAAGTGGGAGCCAATGGTCTTCTTGCTGCGAGTGTTTTTCATTTTGGTCAAATTCGTATAGGCGATGTAAAAGAAGCATTAGATGAAGCCGGGCTTCCGGTCAGGCTAGGAGAGTAATAATGGCCAAACCGATAAAAGATGAATCTCATAAAGATACTTCTGCGCGCGAAGATATTCTTCAACGCTTATTTGATACGGTTCAATCGCGCCGGGGAACAGACCCTAACCTAAGCCACTCTGCACGTCTAATGGCGCGCGGAAGAAATAAAATTGCTCAAAAATTTGGTGAAGAAGCCGTGGAATGCCTCATTGAGGCGGTCAATGGAAACCGTAAAGAACTGATTAGTGAAAGTGCTGATGTTCTTTATCATCTCATCGTTATGTGGGTTGATTCTGGTGTCTCCCCAGAAGATGTATGGTCTGAATTAAAGCGTCGGGAAGGAGTGAGTGGAATTACAGAGAAAGCCTCACGCCCCAAAGAAAAATTAGGGTAAGGATACAATCATGGAATACGATCAAAATAATATTTTTGCACGAATTCTTCGCAAAGAAATTCCTGCACGCTCTGTATATGAGGATGAGTTTGCTTTTGGTTTCCATGACCTTTCTCCCTTAGCGCCTATTCATATTTTGATCATTCCTAAAGGGCCATATCTATCGATTGCTGATTTTAGTGCTCAAGCCACAGCAGAAGAAATTACAGGGTTTTGGAGAGCCGTTTCTCATGTTGCGAAGCAACAAGGAATAACGCGAGATGGCTTCCGTATTGTTAGTAATTCTGGGCCGAATGCAGGTCAGGAAGTTCCTCATTTCCACGTTCATTTATTAGGAGGAACCTCTTTAGGACCCATCTTAGAAAAGAAATAATATATAAGAACTTGCCAATACAGAGTGTTGTGTTTATGAACACTCTCAACCTTTAGTCCCGTTCGTCTAGAGGCCTAGGACACCGCCCTCTCACGGCGGCAACACGGGTTCGAATCCCGTACGGGACGCCATTGATTTTATTGGCTTTTTTCAGTTATCCACAAATGGCGTAATGGTTCAATTGAACCACTAAAAGATTTTTACCTGACTTTTTAGTTCTTCCTACAAGCCCGCACCTGATTGCATAGTCCCACATAATCCCCCAGCCACCGAATAGTCTCTGGCTGTGGAGATTTCTGAATCTCGGATGCAAGCTTTGCCTGATCGACTTTGGTATAATGCCCAGCACACGGGACACAGCACATATTGCACCGATGTGCAGCTGGTGAAAACAAGGGCGAGAATAATCCACTTCATGCGTTCACATCCTTTAGACGTGTTAAAAGGGCATCTTCTGTCGCGGGTTTATCTGCCTAGGCCTGCGCTTTCTGCGTCATGACGTTGGCGACTTGTGCTTGCTGGCGGGATGATGCAACGGAGGCTTTGTTCTTTCCTGCGCGATACGAAAACGTCACCAAAAAGAGCACAACACCGAGAGCGCAAAGAGGTTCTTCGGCGAGATGAGCATAGCCCGTGACAGCCCCCCAAATGTTAATGTGACAAATCCAAAAAAAAAATGGAAATTCAAAATAGCTATTTAATATTTAATAACACATATATTTGATTGATTTTTAATAATTATCACAAAGAAATTCGTTGAACATTTTATAAATAAAACTCCTAATCCCGCAATATACATACGGAGAGTATTTAAATGAAACGCTTCCTTAACAGCCGTGAGACATTAGTAACAGAATCACTTGATGGTTTTTTACGTTCTCCTGCTGGTAAAAATCTTTATCGCCTTGATGGATATCCTGACATACGCGTTATTTTAAGAAGCGATTGGGACAAAAAAACAGGAAAAGTTGCCATTCTTTCAGGGGGCGGGTCTGGTCATGAACCAGCCCATGCCGGCTTTGTTGGCGAAGGGATGTTAACAGGCGCAATTTGTGGAGCGTTGTTTGCCTCACCTGGCATAGATGCCATTTTATCAGCCATTCTAGCGGTTACGGGGGATGCAGGCTGTTTACTTATCATAAAAAACTATACTGGAGATCGATTGAATTTTAACCTCGCCGCAGAGCAAGCACGTGGCATGGGATTAAAAGTCGAAACCATCCTTATCGGCGATGATATTGCTCTTGGTGAACGCAAGCATGCTCGTGCCCTTGCGGGTACTGTATTTATGCATAAGGTTGCCGGCTATCTTTCCGAAGAAGGCAAAGATCTCAAAACTATTTCTAATTCGTTAAAAAAAGCCTCTGAAAAAGTTTACTCAATTGGGTTAGCCTTAAGTGATAGCTATGCGTATGAAGATAATTTCAAAACACGCCTTGATGATAAAAGTGCAGAACTTGGTTTAGGTATTCATAGTGAACCTGGCGCTGAAACCATCCCTATGGCCACAGCCGATAAACTGATGAAAAAAGCGGCTGATGCTTTGGAAAGTAAGCTACCCTCTGGGAAACATAATTATGCACTAATGTTAAATAATCTTGGCACTGTTCCAATAATTGAAGCAACATTGCTCTTGGAATCTTTTGCAAAAACATCATTATCAAAGCAGATAAGGCTTGTAACCGGTCCCGCTCATTTTCTAACCTCTTTAGATATGAATGGTTTTTCTCTTTCTGTTATTCATCTTGATAAAGAGATAGAAACTGCTTTGCTTGCGCCAGCAGCTCCACTTGCATGGAATGGTTTTAGTTCATGGAAAAATATTACCATTAAAGCAGCGCCTAAACTTCCAGAAGTTTTTATAGAGCCACCATCTAAAAACCCTGAATTAAGGAAAATGATAGAGCGTGGTATCGCAGCGCTAAAAGAGAATGAAAACTCATTAAATCTTATTGACGCAAAAGTTGGGGACGGGGATGCAGGATCAACCTTTGCAGACACAGCACGTATTCTTGAGCAAGAATTAGATCATCTCCCTCTTAAAGAACCCAAAGCGCTAATCCAAACTGTAGGGCGACTATTATCACGCCATTCAGGAGGATCAAGCGGTGCTTTGTTATCTATTTTATTCTCGGTAGCAGGAAATAGTGAAAAGAAAAAATGGCAAGATGCTCTTATGGAAGGCGTCGGCGCTATGCAGGAATATGGGGGAGCAAGTCTCGGCGACAGAACAATGCTTGATGCTATTATTCCAGCTATTACAGCCTTAAAAGAAGGGAAGTCTTTATCTGATGCTACCCAAGCAGCGCGTGCAGGGGCAGATGCTACAGCTAAAATGAAAAAAGCCTCTGCTGGTCGGTCTTCATATGTTCCAGAAAGTCATCTGAAAAATATACCAGACCCTGGGGCAGAAGCTATTGCTCTTTTATGTGAAGCCATAACCTCAAAGGGTATTTGATCAGATTGAGTGGTGGGCGCAACAGGGATTGAACCTGTGACCCCTACCATGTCAAGGTAGTGCTCTACCGCTGAGCTATGCGCCCTCAACCTGATGAAAGGGGTTTTATCTTTGTCTCATGGGGATGACAACCCCTAAAAATAAAATTTATATGTCTTATGACATTTTTTTTTCCAAGCCCTTCTGTTTATGTTCGGTATCCTTCTCAAAGGAGGGTGCCTTTAATTATATCGTCGCCACATTCTGGAAGAATATATTTCTCTGATTTTGTTGAGAATTCTCGCGTATCCTTCGGCGATTTACAACGCGTAGAAGACCGATATATTGATCTTTTTTTTGATGAAGAGTCCTCTTATGGAGCGACTTTTTTAAGTACTGATTTTCCTCGAAGCTGGTGTGATGTTAACCGAGATTATCGAGAGCTCGACCCTAACATGTTTCGTCCAGCATTGGATTATGAAGATATTCTTATATCCGAAAAAGTAAAAAATGGCTTTGGAGTTATTCCCCGCTGTATATCTCAAGGGAAGTCAATCTACACTCATTGTTTACCACAAGATGAAATTAATTTCCGTCTAAGTATAGGTTGGTTTCCATATCATGAAAGACTAAATAATCTTATTCGTCAGTTATACAATACATTTGGAAAGGTTTTTATAATAGACTTTCATTCTATGCCGCCTCTGCTTTTTAATAAAAAGACTGATTTTGTTTTAGGGAATAACCATGGCAAATCATGCTCTTCAGACTTTGTGTCTTTCATAGAAAATTTTTTATTGAAAAATAAATATCAAGTTAAAATAAACACCCCGTATTCAGGTGGGTATATAACCAAAAAATATGGCAATCCTGATAATAATATTCATGTTATTCAAATTGAAATTGATCGCTCTCTCTATATCAATCTATCCACATTGAAATTATCATCTAATTTTATATTTTTAAAAAAACAAATCAATAATTTAATTAAGGAAATAGTTGATTTTATATAACAATATATAATCACATTTATTTGTGTTTTAAATAATTAATCATCTGTTATTGAGAAAGGAAATTTTTATAGAGAATGTGTATGTTTATTGGTATTGATTTAGGAACTTCTGGTATCAAAGTATTATTGGTTGATGGCAATCAGCAAGAAGTTGCCTCCCATACAGAAAGCCTTACCGTTCAACGCCCTCATTTAGGGTGGAGCGAACAAGACCCAGAAGCATGGTGGAAAGCAACCTGCCGTGCACTTGATTCTTTAAAAGAACAAGCCCCAGAAGCCTTATCAGAAGTACAAGGTATTGGTCTATCAGGGCAACAACACGGCGCTGTCCTTCTTGGAGAGAATGGAAAAATCCTTAGACCGTGCATTTTATGGAATGACACACGGTCTGAAAAAGAATGTAAGATTTTCGAAAAACGCTTTCCTCAAAGCCGAGAGGTTACTGGTAATTTGGCAATGCCTGGTTTTACGGCACCTAAATTAATTTGGGTAGAAAACCATGAACCAGATATTTTTAAAGAAACCCAACATGTTTTACTTCCAAAAGCTTGGCT
This sequence comes from Swingsia samuiensis, assembly GCF_006542355.1. Taxonomy (NCBI): domain Bacteria; kingdom Pseudomonadati; phylum Pseudomonadota; class Alphaproteobacteria; order Acetobacterales; family Acetobacteraceae; genus Swingsia; species Swingsia samuiensis. The sequence goes on from NZ_CP038141.1 coordinate 2,103,060, forward strand.
CCGTTATAAAATGACAGGCGAAATGTTGGAAGATATGTCTGATGCTTCTGGGTCTTTATGGCTTGATGTTGCACACCGTAAATGGTCTCTAGAGGCATTGAAGGCTACTCATCTATCTGAGGACAATATGCCTAAACTCTGCGAGGGCACAGAGCCAGCGGGTACGCTAAAAGATGAATTTGTGCAGCGATGGGGCTTTAAAAAAGCTCCTATCTTTGCAGGCAGTGCAGGGGACAATGCTGCAGGGGCTGTCGGGCTAGGGGCGACTCATCCGGGAGATGCTTTTATTTCTTTAGGAACTTCTGGGGTTATCTGGATAACAACGGAGGAGTTTAGAGCCAAGCATGAAGCTGCCATTCATTCTTTCTGTCATGCCATTCCACAAACATGGAACCAAATGGGAGTAACCCTGTCAGCAGCCTCGTCATTTGCATGGTGGTCACGTGTCACGGGTTTGAAGGAAAAAGAACTTCTGGATGAACTACCAGAAAAACCTGTTTCTCCTTCTCATATTTTCTTTGCACCTTACCTTTCAGGAGAGAGAACTCCCTATAATGATGGAGACATAAGAGGCGCCTTTGTTGGCCTTTCTCACGACACAACACGCGCAGAAATGACTCAAGCAGTCCTAGAAGGCGTTGCTTTTTCTTTTCGTGACGGATTAGAAGCGTTACGAGCATCAGGATCAATTATTGAAGAAGCAAACGTTATCGGTGGTGGCTCAAAAAGTCCTTTCTGGGTTTCTGTTTTAGCCTCTATTTTAGGAATAAAGTTATACGGCTTAGCCCACGGAGAGCATGGAGGAGCCTTTGGCGCAGCGCGCTTAGCTCGAATAGCGGTTACGAAAGAAGACGTAGAAAAAGTTTGTACGTACCCAGAACGTATTTCCATGACAGAGCCCGATATAGAACTCCAAAAGCAGTATGAAAAATTATATAAATCTTACAGAAAAATATATCCGGCTCTACATTCACTTCACTTAGAAAACAGAGATTAACCTAATGATTCCTAATAATATTCTGCATTTCTTCTTTAAATTCTAATAATGACTGGTTATTACTTCGCCAAGGAGAACGATAGGCTGATTCACTTTTAATCGCTTCAAAAATAGCACCATTTTTATCTATTTCTTCTTGAGAAGAGTACGAAGTCGATTCCAGAATTTCCAGACTGTCATTAGCCCCCAATAAGAAAAATATATTTTCCTTATTGGGGTTTTTATACCCTCCAAACCCTAACTTGATTAAACGATCAGTGTGTTCGACATGTTCATGGCCATATTTCCCAAACCGTGGGTCAAAGTAGCCAACATAAGATATTGCTTCTGATAAAAAAGCAGAACATTGCGCAGTGACGACACTGATTTCCCAAGGGGACCGCCAAGTACCGTCTCCTCTTATGAACCCATTAAACCAAGGGGGGGCGAAATTTGAATGGCCATACAAGAGGGAAGATACAATCCAAGGAATTTCCCAATCTTTCCTTATGGGATAAGTATCATCTTCCAGAATAATAATAACATCACAATTCATAATGTCTTTTAAATAAAAAAGAGCACGGTTCTTATTATGAGAAATACCTTTATTCTTACACGATATAAAAGAAATTCCTTTTTGTGTAGATAAAAACTCTTTAGATCCGTCATCTGATCCATCATCAGCAACGAATATTTCATGATTTTTATCAGTAAAATCAATTAAATTGCTAAATTTTCTCTTTAGTATTTCAACTCTATTATAAGTAATAAATCCAATTCCAACTTTCAATTCACCTATTTTTTTCTTAGATGCCTCTGTTGAGACGAAATATTTATTTGTTATAAATATATAAAACACTTCATGTTTATGAACTATTTTTAGTTTCCCATGCAAAATTTCTTCGAAAGAATAGTTTTTAATCTTCTCTAAAGTAATTTCAAATCGAACATCATATAATTCATCACCATGAGCATTTTGAATATCAGAACTTGGCAACCCCCATTGATCTCTAGGTATTAAAATTTCTTCTCCAGATTTTGTAACAAAAAGCATTGATTCAGCGTGCTTTAATTTAAAGCACCATCCATGAATAATAAATTCATTTAAGTTATTAATAAAATCAACTCGATCTAAATAATAATTTTCCGTATCCATTACGCTATAACCTCTGCTAAACTACCTGAGCTATAAATACATTTTGTAGGACGCTTTCTAGCAAATCCAAATCTAAAAAGAAATTTTTAAAGGAGGTTTTATTAAACCTCCTCGTCTTATTACGAATATCAATTACCGAGGTGATGCATTAAAAGATCAAACCCTGCCGTATTATTGCCAGGAGGAACACGTCCAACGAAATTACCTCGATTATCAGTAACTTCACCATCTTTTGTCACATGACCAATGGAATTATCAGTACTATCTGTAATATCACCATCAGGATTTACACAGCCTACATGGTTGCCATTATTATCAGAAATACGCCCTTCATCATTAATGGTATCTGAGTGGTTGCCTGCACTATCTACAGCCAGGCCATTTTCATTGATGTGTCCCACAACACTACCATCATGATCGGTAATTTCATCTGTTCCAGCAAAGGCTGGAGTTTCTACAAATGAAGTTAAAGCCATCATAGAAAAAGCAGCTAAAATGAAACCTTTTCTCTTAAAGAAAAGCATTTTTCTCTCCTAATTCCTGCTCTAGGAACAGAGTTTATTTAGAATGCCACCTAAACGATAATTGTATAAAATAGTTTATTAATTTTATTTTATAATATCACTCTGTATAATAATCTTTGGATTATCAGCCAATTCACTTCATAAAAATGTGCTCTCCATAAAATTTAGAGTTAAGCTGTTTGCCACCCATACCCTACAATCGCAACTTTACGACCAAAAGGCGTTTCTTGCACAACGATGGCTTCGCGTTCTTCCAAATAGGCAAGTTGACGTTTTGCTCTGCCAAGAGAATGCGTGCCATAGACTTCTGCTATTGCTTCATCCGATGGGCAAGGCTCTTGATCTAGAGCTGACCGTGCAATCAGTAAAAAAACACCTTGAAGATCTTCCGGGAGTTTCTGGGCAATTTTTTCTGCTTTTTGCCAATCTTCAGTTTCTAAACGTTCATACTCTAACCCTGCACGAATACTCGATATAAAACGCTGAAATTGTGCTAAATCTAAGGAGTTCCGTGGAATCCCCTTAATGCGCGCTCGCATTTGAAAATCTTGATATAATGTTGCTAAAGGCTTGTAAGCTGCATCTTTCGTCTGACACACTTCTTTAACCATATCCCAAATATCAGCAGGCTCTAGGCTGGTCTCTTCAGACGAAACATTGTGAACCTCTTCTTCAGTTTCACGCGTTGTTCCATAGGCATCGAGTTGGGCTAAAAGATCTGGGGGAGGAGTTCGCATCTCACGACGTGGTCTAGGCGAGAGTTCCTGTATTGGTTCTAATATAATGTCACGTAAATCTTCTGATGGCACCGGTTCCAAAGGAAGCAAAATAGGACTAGTAGAATTACTGGATGTCTCTACAGTTCCAATCGAGACCATTTTAGGCCGCCGAGCTAAGGCCGGCCCAAGCGCCATAAATTGACCACGAGATAAATCCCTAAATGATTCCGCAGATCGACGCTCCATTCCTAAAAGATCTGCTGCTCGGCTCATATCAATATCAAGAAACGTGCGTCCCATAAGAAAATTGGATGCTTCGGCTGCTACATTTTTAGCTAATTTTGCCAAACGCTGCGTCGCAATTACGCCGGCCATCCCTCGCTTTCGTCCACGACACATTAAATTTGTCATCGCACCTAGGGATAAGCGGCGTGCTTCATCAGAGGTATCTCCGCTTGCAATAGGGGCAAATAATTGTGCTTCATCCACAACAATCAAAACGGGGTACCAATGCGCACGAGGGGCTTCAAACATACCGTTTAAAAATGCACCACTTGCGCGTAACTGCATTTCTGCTTCAACATGCTCAAGATTAAGCACAACAGAAGCTCTATGAGCCCGAACACGTTCTCCCGCAGCCCTTAAACTTGCTTCCGACTGATCTTCGACATCAATCACCAAATGTCCGTATCGATCTGCAAGAGTTGTAAAATCTCCTTCAGGATCAATAATAACTTGTTGAACAAGTGTCGCTGTTTGCTCAAGAAGTCTGCGTAAAAGATGTGATTTACCTGACCCAGAGTTACCCTGCACAAGCAAACGCGTAGCAAGCAACTCGGGTAAATCAATGCAGGTGTCGGAGCCGTCACGGCCCTGTCCGAGAACAATGGAGGTCATGGGAATAGCCGATAACTCAATTGGATGATTCGAGCCAGTCTCTGATTCCTTTTGCAGCTGCTAAACCTGTTGAAAAACACCCTTGAAGCAAATACCCTCCAGTAGGCGCCTCCCAATCCAACATTTCTCCAGCAGCAAAAACACCGGGCATAGAATGTATCATAAAACTCTCATTTAAAGCCGATTGTTTTAGGCCGCCAGCCGTTGAAATGGCGTGCGTAATATGATCCGTTGCAATTAATTCAATGGGTAGTTTTTTTATAACACTTGCAATTTCTTCTAATGATGAGTTCTTCGTCGTAGCGCCTTTAATAAGCTCTCGTGAAAGTTTATCCAAAGAGAGTGCTTTTCGAAGCTTATTAGATAAACTTTCTCTTACCCTTTGTGCCTTTAATTTTTGTATAATTTGAGCATAGGGCAGAGTAGGGCGTAAATCTACGGAAAGTACAGCACAATGCTGAGTAAGAATAATATCTCTTAACCTTGGAGAAAGTGCATAAATCGCAGATCCTTCAAGGCCTCTTTTGGTTATAGTAAGATCTCCGCGCTTTTTCTCACCATTTACAGACAACTCAACAGAATGCAGAATTGCTCCTTCATGTTGACTTAAAAAATGATCCGACCAACTGGTCTTAAAGCCACAATTTGTAGGCAAAAAAGGCGAGACTTCATTTTTAAAAAGAGAACTCCATTGCCCGTCAGATCCTAAGCGCGGCCAGCTTGCTCCCCCCAACGCGAGCAACGTCGCATCCGCCTGATATGTTTTGATCCCATCAGGGGTTGCAAACTGTAAGGCATTTTCATTCCAACCCACAAAGTTGTGTTTTGTATAAATTTTTACAGAGTTTTCTTTTAAACGATTGATCCATAAACGTAGCAAAGGCGATGCTTTCATAGACCGAGGAAACACTCGTCCTGAACTACCGACAAAACAAGGTTGCCCAAGCTTCTCAGCCCATTGCTGTAATTGCTGCGGTGTAAAAGCATATAGGCTCTTTTTCAGCCATTCTTGAGCAGAACCATACCGCTTTATAAAATGATCTATTGGCTCAGAATGTGTAAGGTTTAACCCGCTACGCCCAGCCATAAGAAACTTACGCCCAACACTTGGCATGCGATCAAAAATATGAACCCCATACCCCTGAGACGACAAATATTCAGCTGCAAAAAGGCCGGTTGGCCCACCGCCTACAATAGCAATATTATATTTCGGAGAGAGAATATTCATTCTGAAGGATAAAGAGAAAATTTATATTTCGGAGAGAACCTAAAGGCTAATAGGCCAATAATTAATGATACAAGAATCATTAAGCCCCATGCTAAACGTAAATTAGAAAAAAATTGCTCTATCACTCCAGCAATTAAAGGGAATATTGAAGCCAAAAGATATGCCCCGCCCTGAACAAACCCTGATAAACTACCTGCATCTGTTGTGTTCTTACCGTGATCCATTGCAACAATAAGAGATAAAGGAAAAAGGGCGCCAATGCCTAATCCTGTAAATAATGCAGCAACCCAAGCAAGAGCAATTGGATCATAACAAAAAAAAGTTAATCCAATAATTAGTAAAGAAACGAAAAACCATATTATCGGCCTACGGTCTGGATAGTGACTTATAAAAAAGGAAATACTTGTACCAGCCAACACTTCTGATGCGGTAACAAAACTCAAAAGCAATCCGGATTTCTGTGAAGTCCACCCTAACTGAGTATAAAATGGCGGAAGCCACGCTAAAATGATAGTATAAATGCCAGTGCCGAGCCCCATAAATAATACTAGAAGCCAAAAGCGCGGTTTTTTAATAACACTTTTGGCGAAATCAGACATAACAAACAAACTATCCGGTAAAGATTGTTGCTTCCAAACAATATACCCAATTATTGTTATAATAAGCCAAAATCCAAGAGCTGTTGACATATCTATATTCAACGCAATCCATGGTGAAATAGCACTTGAAACTAAGGCTCCAGCCATAATTGCCGTAGAATATATAGCCATATATCTGGCCGTCTGGTCCTGAGTATGTTCTTTAATAAAAATTGGTATTAAGGATTGGCCTAGCGCTATCCCCAATCCGCTGAGAACAGAACTGATAAGTAAAGTAGTTGTACTAATATTTATCCAGCGTAATAAAAATGTTCCAGCCAAAAGAAGAAGAGCTAACGCAACCCCTCGTCGTTCCCCCAGCTTTTTATGAAGAAAAGGGGTTATCAAGAGCAACAGACCAATCAACCAAATCGGAAGGGTTGTTAGAAAACTTACGGAAAAATCGTTGAGGGTTGTTAATTTTTCTATATCTTTTGTGAGTGGGCTAAGCGAAGCAATGCTAGGACGGAGGTTTATCCCCACAAGAAAAATAATTAACGAAAAAACAAGTGGAGATTTAATAGGAATCATCTTAAAAAAATCGATATGCAAGCAAGAGTTGTTGGGAATAAAGGGTTTTAAATATATGTTATATTTTCGTCAAGTTTTATAAGTATTCGTATAGAGGAATGTTCGTTACATTGTTTATTATGTGTATTCTTCTTTTTAAGTAATAGGGAAGAAATATGAATTACCTTAAAAAGACTTTTGTTTTTCCATTACTCTTTTTTATTTTATCAGCCTGTGTAAGCTCTCCACCTCAACACCCAGACAACATTTGCTCTATTTTTCAAGAAAAGCGTCATTGGTACCATGTCGCTTTAAAAACAGAAAAAAAATGGCATGTCCCTTTTTCTATCCCTATGGCTATGATGTACCAAGAATCTGGCTTTCATAGTAATCTACATACCAAGAGAACATATTTTTTAGGATTTATTCCATGGGGATATATAACAACAGCCTATGGTTATCCCCAAGCAAAAACAGATATTTGGCACGAATATGAACATGTTACTCACCAAAGGAGTAGTCGAGAGAATTTTGCAGATTCACTCGATTTTATGGATTGGTATATAACCATCTCTCATCAGCAAAATAACATTGCAGTTCAAGATGCAATGCAGCAATATCTGGCATACCATGAAGGGTGGGGTGGATTTCGTAGAAAAACTTATTTACATAAGCCTTGGTTAGTTAATGTTGCCCAAAAGGTTTCAATACGTTCCTCCCGTTATTCTCACCAATATGCACGATGTGAAGAAAGCTTGAAAGATAAAAGCTTTTGGAGCTGGCTTTTTTAAAGGCATTGTTACAATGAGTAATACAGTCGATTTAAAAAATCAGCCTGTTAATAAAAGACGTATCCTTTGGATCGTTTTATCTGGCGCTTTAATGACTATATTTTTCTTAATCGCTTGCATGACCACAACCATAGATGCAAACGAACATATCCATGCGAATTTATTCTGGATGTCTGGCTTTATTATTTTTATTTTAGTACATATCTACTGCACATGCATGTCCTTATAAAATTAGAGCGGAATAAAATGAGATATATAACAACCTTATTGCTAGTGATAAGTGCTACTTCTTCAGCTATGGCTCAAAATACTCACTATCAATCTCAATCATTAAAACAAAATTCTCAAACCAGCCTTGCAGAGAAAAACAAAAAACTCGTTCTTTGTTTTTATAATCAGTTTTTTAACCAGCACGACATTAATAAAGCTTCTCAAGTAGTTGCCGAAAATTACAAGCAACATAATCCAGAAGTGCCTGATGGGAAAAAACCATTTATTACTTTCTTCAAAGACTATTTTAAATCGCACCCCAACTCACATGCTCAAATTGTACATAGTGCAGCAGATGGCGACCTCGTTTTTTTACATGTTCATTCTAAAGAAAATGAAGGTGATTTAGGACAAGCAGTTGTCGATATATTCCGCGTCAAAAACAACAAAATCGTTGAGCATTGGGATGTGATACAAAGTGTACCCAAGCAATCACTTAATCAAAATACAATGTTCTAACTAGACTAAATTTATAAATACACTTCACTCAAAAAAACCTAAGACACACTATTTTTAACTTTTTAAAATAGTGTGTCTATTTAAATTTTATTTTATATCGTTGTTTGTTGAATTAACTATTTTTTTAGTGTTTAATTTTCATACCCAATAATTAACGTGTATGGAAAGTCATATGAAAAGGCATTTATCTCTTGGGTTACACATAAGTACTCTAGTCTTTTTTTTTGAATTTACTCCTGCTTTAGCAAGAGATGTCTCTCCAAAAACAATCACCCATAAACACCCCCCTTATAAAAAACTGCCAACAAAGGCTCATATCATTCCCCAAAATGATGAACATGTTACTGTTTCTGCTACTCACAAATCGCATGGAACACATATCATCTTATCTCGCAAAATCATGGATGAGCAGCTTCCTGGCACAAACCCACTAAAAACACTCGCTCAACTCCCTGGAATTCAATTCCAATCAGATGATCCTCAAGGGATCGATACTTACGCTATTCAACTTTACATGCATGGATTTACTCAAAACGAAATTGGAATGACCCTTGATGGGATCCCTTTAGGAGAGCCAACATTTCGAAATTACAATGGCCTTAATCCCATACAAGCAATTTCCTCTGAAAATGTTGCACGGCTAGATGTTTCTCAAAGTGCAGGAGCAGAGTCAGACGCAAATACAAATGCTTTAGGCGGAAGTATTAATTATATCTCATCAAGCCCCCATAATAAGACAGGTGGAACAATAGCTCAAAGTTTCGGCAGTAATTCTCTCTACCATTCCTTTTTTCGATTTGATTCTGGAAAGCTCAACTCTTCTGGAACAAAATTTTTCGTATCGTACATGAGGAACGATACAAATAAATGGAAAGGAGGGGGGGATCAGTTTATGCAACAAGTCAATGCTAAAATTGTTCAACCAATCGGCCAAAGCAGTCATGTTAGTGCTTTCTTTGATTGGGACGATTTACGCATGGTAAATTACCAAGACTATACTCCCAATTGGCTTAAAAATAATGGGCCTTCTTTAGATAATTTTTACGGACTGCCGAATGCATGGGCAAATGCCTATAATGCGTCTCGGGGTGTTTTTCCATCGTCTTATAAAAATGTTTATGATCCTAAAGATGCGTCATATTATGATAGTACCGCATCATCCGGTGACTCTTTTGGTGGAATTAATGCAGACCTCGAATTAACAAATCGACTACGTTGGAAAACAACATTGTATGGCCACGAAGAAACAGGCCATGGTACATATGCAAATCCATATGCATGCTCTAATAGCACAAGCTCTCCATGCTCACCTGCCGATGATACCGTTTCTCTGAATGGGGGACGAATTTTTGAGCAAGTGCGTAAACCTTCCATAAATCGTTATGGTGTTTTGTCTTCTCTTGACTATCACATAGCTAAAAATTTTATTTCCCTCGGAGGATGGTATGAAAATAATCATTACTCCACATATGAATATGCTTACCAGCAACCCTTATTAGGGGAAGGGGAACCATTAAATCCCTTTGGTAGTTTTTCTGGAGTGCCATATCGCACCTTGTGGGGACAACAATATAATACGAATACATTCACAGCTTTCGTCCAAGACACATATCATCCAATTTCATCATTGACCCTTCACTTTGGGTTTAAATCGATACTGAATACAACCCGTGTAGGAGATGCAGAAAATTGGTCTAAACGCTTTCCTCAGCTTACAAGTAGCGAAAGTCTAACAACAGCTAAGGCTTTTCTGCCTCACATGAGTGCTGAATGGCATTTTTTACCACGACATAGCCTTTTCGTTGATATTTCTGAAAATGTGCATGCCTATCCTCAGTCAGGATATAATTCAAGCAATGCACCAATGGCTGTTTCCCAAGTTGCATATAATGCTGTGAAGGACACCCTTCAACCTGAAACAGCATGGACGTTTGCTGGTGGCTATCGTTATGCAGACCGGTATGTCGATGCCAATTTATATTTATATCGTACAAATTTTCATAATCGCCTTCAACAAATCTTAGGAAGTGCAGGCGAGGGAAGTCTCTTAACCAACAATACCTCATCCGTACAAAATGTTGGAAATGTAAATATGAATGGCCTAGATGCTAGCTTAACTCTAACTCCAATCCGAGGGCTCAGTTTATTTAATAGTCTTAGCTACGACCATGCAACGTATGGTCAAAATATTAAAAGTGGGGGAAGTACGTATTTTACCAAAGGGAAACAAGTCGTTGCATATCCTCGCTTTATGTACAAAGCGCGTTTATCATATGATTGGAAAAATTGGCAAACATATATAGATGCCCAGTACTATAGTTCTAGAAATTTTGATTATACTGGAGACTATAAAATATCACCCTATTGGATGAGCGATTTAGGGGTGTCTTACACTCTAAATAATGTTCATTTATTAAATAATAATGCTTCTTCTATTCACAAACTTATTTTCTCTTTTAATATTTATAACCTTGCCAACACCCGATATGTATCCACGATGGGACAAAACGGTTTTACAATGAGCAATGCTCAAAACGCTTCATTTAACAATCAGTCCATCCTCCTTGGCGCTCCGCGACAATTCTTTGGATCGGTTAGAGCTGAGTTTTAAACATACAAACATAGCTATTCAGTTTTATTAAGTGCTGAATAGCTATTTTCTAGTGTAGCAAATGTCGATGCCATGATCTATGGAATTACTAATATATAAAAAGAAAGTCACGAATTTAAAATCACTGCAAATATTTTTATTATAAACCATTTATATAAAGGTCACGCTGTATATTCAGCGTGACCTTTATAGTTATTTACTCGTTCACATCAACTAAAACTACTTCTGAATCTTCGAAAGATTTAAATTTCAATATATCAGTATCGTCAACAGCTGCGCCGTCTCTTTCATTAATAATTTTACCATTCACTTCTACTCGGCCTTTAGCGACAACCAGATAAGCCTTGCGCTCACGGCCAAGACTATATTCCGTCTCTTCACCATTTTTTAAATTGGCGCCTAGTACTCGAGCATCAGCGTGAATCTTCAACGCATCGTTATCATTATCTTGACCGGAAGCTAAGACTACAAAGTGCCCAGAGCGATCACCTTTTGGAAAAGTTCTTGTTCCCCACGAAGGTTTATGACCTTTTTGATCTGGCATAATCCAAATTTGAAAAATACGTGTGGTTTCTGGCTCTAAGTTATATTCACTATGCACGACCCCAGTACCAGCAGACATCACCTGCACATCACCGGCAACCGTACGTCCTTTATTCCCTAGATTGTCTTCATGAGTAATAGCTCCGTCACGAACATAGGTTATAATTTCCATGTCCCGATGAGGATGGGGAGGGAAGCCTGTCCCGGCAGCAATAGTATCGTCATTCCAAACAAGAAGATTCCCCCAGCCAACACGCTTAGGATCATAATAATCTGCAAAAGAGAAATGGTGTTTTGCTTGTAACCAACCGTGATGTGCTCCGCCGAGTTGATTAAAAGGACGAACGTCTATCATATGTTCATCTCCTAAATATCAATAAAGATATTATATTAGTTTCTGATCCTGTTTTTATAAAACATATTCTTAATAAATTAAACCAAAATAAAAGAAACTGACAGTTTCTAAAATTATGATATTCAAACCTAATTCAATAAAAATTATTTCCACGCCAATTATCGTGTATAGGGTTTAATCTATAAGAGGATAAAGTTTTCCCTTCTTTTATATTATCGCTATAACGAAATTTTGATGTTTCTACAGGTTTTTTGATATTTTTTATTAATGTTGATGCTTGTAAAAGCACTTCTTTCTCATGTTTCCCACTCTTTGAATTAAAAGAATTATATTTCTCAAATGTATTTGGAAAAATAACTTTAGGCCCCATCGACGTCATAACGACTTGCGGTAAAAAATCTGGAGGACGATAATTATCCTCTACACCACTCCATAAAGCAAAAACATGCTGCCTATATTCTGCTCCCAGTTGAGGAGTTAATGAGTGATATGCACCAACCGCCTGCAACCAACTATGTGTTTTTCCAAATAGTTGATGTAAAAACTCTCCTCCATATTGAGCATTCAAATAGGGGTCAAAAGCATTCTCTAAAGATCTAAACGCATCAGGATGTTGATGAAGGTTAATCTGCATGCATCCAACATCAATAGAAACTATTCCTTCCTGAATAAATTCACGAACAGCCTGAATTGCTTCATTCTTAGAATTGAAGAAATACCCTTTACCCTCAGCATTAACAGTCCAAGGCCATGCCTCTCTTTTTCCTAATCTAGATGTCGTCCTTCCACTCTCAATTAACGCAACGGACTGTAATAAATTATGGGGGATATTAAATTGATATTCTGCTTGTGAGATCGGGACAGAGCAAAGCCCATCCTCACTTCGGGCATCTTTACTATACCCCCCCAAACAGATCAAAATACTTAATAAGAAAAAGGTTCTCAGCATATAAAACTATATATCTGAGAACTGTAAATAAACCCTTACTCAGAAAGAGGTTCACACACCTTTTTAAGCCATTCTTGAACTTCAGGCTCAACTTCTGGAGCAATTTTAGAAAAAGTATTCGAATGATATGTATTAATCCAAGAAACCTCGTCTTCATTAAGAAGAGATAAATCAATCAATTCACGATCTATGGGAGTATAGGTTAACACCTCAAACTCTAGAAAATGCTTCGTGCTCTTTGGATTTTGCGCCTGTTTTACCAGCATTAAATTTTCAATACGGATACCATAATCACCCGCTTGATAATAACCCGGTTCATTAGACACAATCATACCCTCTTGAAGAGGCGTTGGTCTGAATACAGAGGAAATACTCTGAGGCCCTTCGTGAACAGATAAATAGCTTCCTATTCCATGCCCTGTTCCATGATCAAAATCCAAGCCAACTTCCCACAAAGGGAGCCGTGCCAATGCATCAAGACGGTGTCCTGTTGTCCCAAGAGGAAAACGCGCGCATGATAAAGCAATATTTCCTTTTAAAACACGCGTAAATGCTTCTTTAATGCTCTTTGGAGGGTTTTCCGGTCCAATCCAAACTGTTCGAGTAATATCTGTTGTTCCAAAAGGATATTGGCCGCCACTATCAATCAAATAAACACTATTAGGTGTTAAACTACGATCTTTCCCTATCTCCGCACGATAATGAGGATAGGCTCCATTGGGGCCAACAGCTGAAATTGCATCAAAGCTTTGTTCTTTATAAAACTCAGACTGTCTTCTAAAATAATCCAATCTTTCAACAAGATCAGTTTCACGTTGACCTACACCAGAAGTCGTCAATGAATGAAGAAAACGTGCAAGTGCTACACCATCATAATGATGCGCTCTTCTAGACCCTTCTTGTTCAACAACATTCTTAATTGCCTTAGGTAAGGTACACGGATCAACCTCATCGATAATCCGAGCTTTATTCATTTTCAGAAATGCTTCAAACCACACAGGTGTTGTTGAAGAATCAATGCGTACTGTTTTTTCTGATAATTTTAACAATCTTTCTTCTAAGTGGTGAGGGGGGTAAACGGTAACTTCATCCCTAAAAGCATCGAGTAAATCTCTCTCAACACGTTCCTTTTCAATAAAAAGCTCAGCCTTCGCGTCAGCATGTAAAAGAGCATATCCATGAGCAATAGGCGTGAGCGGAACATCACTCCCTCGTAAATTAAATAACCAAGCAACAGACGTACAGTCTGCAAAAATAACTGCGTCTTGATCGTTTTTTTCCAATAACTCGGCCAGCCTTTTGCGCTTGCTTGCGCTGCTTTCCCCGGAAAATTCAATAGAATGTTTAACTACAGCATTTTTGGTTTCTAAAGGGCGATCTTTCCATGCCATATCAATAGGGTTTTGAGTTAATGGTACAAGCTCTACATTCTTCGCCCGCCATGACTTTAACATTGACTGGCTAACAAGCTTCGGATCGTAGCCTATTTTTAGACCGCTTGCATTTTGCTCTAACCACTTTGACAATGGTTCTGAAATAATATGATGGCGCTCCCATACATCATGTAATACTTGTTCTTCCATCTGGACTGTATAACGACCATCTGAAAAAACAGAAGCGACATTAGGCAAAACGGCGGCTAGTCCAGCACTTCCTGTAAACCCCGTTAACCATGCCAACCGTTCAGATGCTTCAGAAACATACTCCCCCAGAAACTCATCGCCTCTGGGAATAATAAACCCTGAAACCCCAAGTTCTTCACAGGCTTGTCTTGTCAATTTTAGACGATCATGAAGGGCGATGGCAGATAATGTCATGATAAACTCTTTAAAGTGGATGTATCTTTTTCTAGGAGAAGCGTCATAAACAAAAGGTCTAACCAACGCCCTTTTTTAAAACCAACTTGAGATAAAAGGCCTTTTTGCTCAAACCCAAAACTTTTATGCAAAGCGACTGAAGCATCATTTCCAGCTGTGATCCCTGCAATCATAACATGGAAACCAGCTTCTTTAGCATGATCAATTAACTCTGCTAAAAGGCGTCTTCCAACGCCTTTGCCTTGATGCTGGTGCCCCACATACACTGAATTCTCAATCGTTTGGGAATATCCTTCAAAGGCCCTGAATGGACCATAAGATGCATATCCCAAAAGCTCATTATTTTCATTTACAGCAACAAATACAGGAAAACCGTGTGCTCTTCGATCTTCCATCCATCGCTGCCTTTGGTCGAGTGTAAAAGGTGTATTAATCCATAAGGCATCTGTATGCTCAATGGCATAATTAGTAATTTTTAGTAAGGCAGGAAGATCAGAACTTTTAGCCTTACGGATGATAATATCCATATTATCCTCGCCGACGCAATATTAAGGTCGCCCAATCACCTTCACGAAGTATGCGTTCCAAAATCAACCCCTGCCTCCTATGGGCCGCCAAAACCATATTCGCTTGGCTATACAACAACCCTGCCAAAATAGCTGTTCCATCAGGTGCCAAATTCAACGCTAAAGATTTTGCCATTCGACATAAAGGACGCGCTAAAATATTGGCAAAAACCAAATTATAAGGACCTTTAGAACGAACAGCATCTGTGTTCCAGCCGTTCCCAAAGCGACAATCAATCAAATTCCCTTGACCGTTTAATCGTGCATTTGATTTAGCTGTACGCACGGACCATGGTTCTATATCAACGGCAAGAACAGGTTGATGCAACAATTTAGCCGCTGCCATAGCTAAAATACCGGATCCACATCCCATATCTAAAATATTTTGTGGCTTACGGTAAGAAACCATTTCTAAAGCACGAATACACCCTCGTGTTGAGCCATGTTCGCCAGAGCCAAAAGCGATCCCTGCGTCCAGTGTAATTGTTAAGCGGGATCGGTTATCCGCACGGTGCAAATGTGTTCCACGAATAGTAAATCTTTTGCCAACTTCCTGCTCAGGAAAAGATTCATACGTCCGCGCTAACCAACCTTCAGCTTCTGTGGACTCTCGGTGCAAATCCGCATTACAACCTGTAAGAATACGCGCAACGGAAAGGGCATTATCAAGCTCGTCTTCTTTATACCCAATATCTTTGACACCTTCTATGCGCCAATATTTTTGCTCGTCATCTGCCTCAAATATTCCAACAGTCTCACAAGCACACATCAAAGCTTGTTCAAAAATGGGAACAAACTCTTCTTCAACAGTTAATGAAAGGGTTTCTAAAGCGCTTGCATGCCGGCGGCTAACACTACGAGGGGCCATCATGATTTTATCTCCACAAAATTCGCTAAAATGCGTTTTATTCCGACATTATTAAAGTTCACTTCCAACCGATCACCGTCTGAAGAAATGACTAACCCCTCTCCAAATTTTTGATGAAAAACTGTCGCCCCAAGGGGAATATGAGCTGTTGTTTCTTTTATATCTGTAATTCTTTTGTAAGCAGGCTGTGAACGGTTAGAACGTGTACTGGTAAAAGTACCCGACGCAAACATGGACGGACTAAAAGAAGCTTGCCTCCGTTTTTCAACACTTTCTCCCCGCATATCTATATATTCTAACGGTATTTCATCAATAAATCGACTAGGGATCGAACTTTGCCAATTCGCATAAATGCGTCGGCTTGCCGCGTGTAAAATAACAGCCCGTTGGCGCGCACGTGTAAGACCAACATAAGCAAGGCGACGTTCTTCTTCTAACGCTCGATTACCACCTTCATCTAATGACCGCTGGGATGGGAAAACTCCTTCCTCCCAACCAGGAAGAAAAACAGTATCAAACTCCAGTCCTTTTGCACCATGAAGCGTCATGAGATTAACTTTCTCATCTGTTTCAGTTCTATCAATATCCATGACTAAAGCCACATGCTCTAAAAACCCTTCAAGCGTTGCAAAATCACCAATCGCCCGCATAAGCTCACGAATATTTTCAAGACGCCCTGGCGCTTCGACAGATCGATCATCTCTCCACATTTGAAGATAACCTGATTCTTCCAAAAGCTGCTCACTTGCAACGACATGTCCTTCTGTATCCAGTGTTGCTTTCGCCTGAGTAAAATTAGCCATCAGATGAGATAAAGCTTTTTTTGATTTCCCTTTCAGACTGTCTGTAGAAAGCTGAATATTTACAGCATCAACAAGAGAGCAGGGAAGGGTTTGAGCCTCTTTATGCAATTTCTGAAGAGCAACAGCACCGATCCCACGTTTAGGAACGTTAATGATACGCTCAAAGGCCAAATCATCTGATGGCTGAGATAAAACACGCATATAAGCGAGACAATCCCGAATTTCAGCTCTTTCGTAAAAACGCAAACCACCCACAACGCGATAAGGGACCCCTAGCATTAACAGACGCTCTTCAAAAGGACGCGTCTGGAAGCCTGCACGCATCAAAATAGCAATCTCAGAGAGAGGATGCCCTGATTTCTGAAGGCGCTCTATAGCTCCACCGACAACGCGCGCTTCCTCATCTGAATCATGCACGCCTATAATCTGAACTTTCTCACCGTGAGCGTTCTTACGCCCAGAACGCAGGGTTTTTCCTAGTCGCCCTTCATTATGTGAAATTAAACCAGCCGCAGCTGCCAAAATTTGGTCCGTTGATCGATAATTTTCTTCAAGACGAACAACTTTAGCCCCTGGGAAATCTTTCTCAAACCGCAATATGTTTTCGATTTCTGCTCCTCGCCAAGAATAGATGGACTGATCATCATCACCTACACAAGCAATGTTTGAAATGCCATCATGACGCTTTGCGAGAAGCCTAAGCCACAAATATTGGATCGTATTCGTATCCTGATATTCATCGACTAATATATACCTAAAAATTCTATGATACTGAGCCAGAACATCAGGCTTTGTTCTTAAAATTTCAACCACATGCAACATAAGATCCCCAAAGTCGCATGCATTTAAAGTCTGAAGACGTTCTTGATAGAGGCGGTAAATAGCTAGGGCATGGCCATTAGCAAAATCTGTATCTTCTACAGGCGTTACCCGATCAGGGGTTAATCCTCTATCTTTCCATCGCTGAATAATTCCCAATAACTGATTGGGAGGCCACCGTTTTGTATCAATCTGAAACGGTTCCATCACTTGTTTTAAAAGACGGAGCTGATCGTCTGTGTCTAAGATATTAAATCCAGATGTTAACTGGACATACTCTGCATGACGCCGCAGCATGCGCGCACAAATGGCATGAAAAGTGCCCAGCCATAACCCTTCAACAGGTTCACCTAAGATAGCACCAACCCGCTCCTTCATTTCTTTAGCCGCTTTATTCGTAAAAGTGACCGCTAAAATCTGACTTGGATATGCTTTGCCAGTTAGTAAAATATGGGCAAAACGTGTAGTTAACACACGCGTTTTGCCTGTT
Source organism: Swingsia samuiensis (assembly GCF_006542355.1). NCBI lineage: Bacteria > Pseudomonadati > Pseudomonadota > Alphaproteobacteria > Acetobacterales > Acetobacteraceae > Swingsia > Swingsia samuiensis. The sequence goes on from NZ_CP038141.1 coordinate 2,121,049, forward strand.
CCTGCACCAGCAAGAATCAACAAAGGCCCCTCTGTTGTTTCAATTGCACGCCGTTGCTCTGAATTTAATCGAGACAAATAGTCCGAAGAGGGGGTAAGAGAATTATGTTGCACGTATTTTATATAGAATGAGATTACCTGGTGGCCAACACAAATATAAAAGATTTAACGAGAGATTTCATAAAAGGAACTGGCCCTCAAGGGCACCGAAGCCGTATGCGCACACGAGTTATGACTGCCGGCGCTGAGAGCCTAGCTGATTATGAATTGTTAGAAATGCTTCTTTTTTTGAGTGTGCCGCGCAAAGACACTAAGCCCATGGCCAAAAAACTAATCAATTATTATGGAAGTTTAATCGATATTTTTCGTGCTCCAACAAAGGAACTGCAAGCGCTTGGTTTAAATAATGATATTATTCGAACTTTGCGCTTACCAGCTATTGCTGCAGAACGGCTTTCACTCGCAGAAAAAAGAGAAAAACCTGTTTTAGGAAATTGGGATGCTTTAACCGGATATTTGGATGTTTCTTTAAAAAATGCATCGCCTAATCAATTTCGAATATTATATCTTGATAACCGCAATAAACTTTTATCTGATGAAGCTATAACAGAGTTTAATGATCACAAAACTCTCAATAAAACAATCGGAAAACAAGCTTTATCTCTGCATGCTTCCGCGATTATTGGGGTTTATTTCCAACCAAAAATCACTCTTCCGCAACTAGCGGATATAAGCCAACAGATAAAAACAGCACTGAATTTTTTATCTATTACAACTCATGATTTTTTATACGCTCAAGATCCAAACCATTATAAAAGCTTTCAGCAAGAAAATATTTTATAACTCTCATTAGAAATAAATATATGACTGATATTCATCTCAAACAAAATAAACTACAATCTTTTAAAGAGTTCATTGAGACACCAAACGTGAAAATTGATGATTTAATTTTGACAGGTCGTGGGCGTTATTTAACTGATTTGGATATTCTTGCTTATATTATTTCCCTTTGCATAAAAGATAATGATCTTTCTTTTTTACTAGCCCAATCACTTTTAGAAAAGTTCCACTCTTTCGCAATGGTTCTAATATCAAGAGGGGAGGATATAATGAGCATTAATGATATGAAACTCAGTATTATTCCCATGATCAAAGTATTACAAGAATTAGGCCTTCGGTATAACAAACAAAGAATGCCATCAAAAGATATCATCCGAAATGAAAAAGAACTTATTGAATATCTTAGTTCTCGTTTATCACGAGAAGTTATTGAACAATTTCGTATTTTATTCTTGGATGATGAAAAAAGCTTAATTTCTGATGAAGCTCAAGCACGAGGAACAATTAATCATACTCCCGTTTATCCACGAGAAGTGGCGAGAAGGGCACTCGAGCTGAATGCAACATCACTTATTTTAGTGCACAACCACCCCAGCGGAGACCCCAGCCCATCTAAAGCTGATTTGGATATGACCAAGCATATTCAAATCACTTTAGAGACAATTGGCATTGAGTTATTTGATCACTTTATTATTGGCAATGGCGTTCATACTAGTTTTAAAAAAGAAGGTTTCTTATAAAAGATCTGGGGACAACTGCGAAAGCCCTAATTCACCAGGGAGTGCCCCATACGGATAGATCGTATTAACGTGCCCCATCTTTCTTCTTGGACGCGCTTCTTTTTTCCCGTATAAATGAACCGAAACACCTTCTTTTTTAAGTAATGAAGGCACTTTTTCCATATCTTTGGGACCAATCAAATTATGCATAATCGCATCTGAATGACGGCGCGCTGTTGGTAAAAAAATGCCCGTTACTGCTCGAATGTGCATTTCAAATTGATCGATCAGGCAAGCATCCATGGTCCAATGACCAGAATTATGAGGCCGTGGAGCAATTTCATTTACTAATAAGTCACCCTTCGCGTCCTGAAAAAATTCAACCCCCAATATGCCAACAAGATCAAAACGTGTTGCAATCTTCGTAGCAATATCTTGAGCTCTCTGTGCGATCTCGGGTGTAACAGGCGCGGGGGCTAATGTAATATCTAATATTCCATCCCGATGCCTATTTTCAACAGCATCAAAACATCGAACGGTCCCGTCCACTCCACGCACAACCATAACACTTAACTCACGCTGAAAATCGATCTTTTTTTCAGCAATAAGTGGATAGGGTAAATCAGTTAACGCTCTTAACTCTTCAGCATTGTTAACGCGAAACTGTCCTTTCCCATCATAACCAAATCGTGTTGTTTTTAGAATAAGAGGAAATCCAATATCTTCCTCTAGTGCTAAAAGATTATGTGAAGAACTAACCTGTTTCCATGGAGCAACAGATACACCAATTCCCTCTAGTGACTGTTTCTCTAAAATACGATCTTGACTAATCTTCAAGACTTGCCCAGCCGGACGCACAGGCTTTAACCTCTCTAATAGCTCCAATCCTTGGGCACTAATATTCTCAAATTCAAATGTAATAACATCACACAAAGATGCAAACTCTTCTAGTGCAGCCTCATCATCAAAAGAGCCAACCGTAACAGATGCAGATACTTCAATAGCTGGACTTGAAGGAGCTGGATTTAAAATATGTACTCGATATCCTAATTTCGCAGCAGCCATGGCAGACATACGCCCAAGCTGACCGCCACCAATAATTCCAATAGTGCTACCAGGATAAAAAACTTGATTAGCCATTATGCTTCTTCACTCGGTCTATCTGCAACAGAAGCAGTTTGAGCTGCTCTCCAAGCTTCTAAACGTGTTGCTAGTTCCTTGTCATGCAGTGATAAGATAGAACCTGCTAAAAGAGCTGCATTCTTAGCACCAGCTTTGCCTATTGCTAACGTCCCTACTGGTACACCACCGGGCATCTGCACAATTGATAAGAGGCTATCTTGGCCTTTCAATGTCCGACTTTCTACAGGAACCCCTAAAACAGGTAATGTTGTCCAAGCCGCACACATCCCCGGAAGATGGGCCGCACCGCCAGCACCTGCAATAATAACATTTAATCCACGCGAACGCGCTGTCCGAGCATACTCCGCCAAGCGATCTGGTGTTCTGTGAGCGGAAACAATACGTTTTTCATAAGGGATACCTAGTTCATCTAGGATATCACAAGCATGCTTCATGGTTTGCCAGTCAGACTGACTACCCATAATAACACCTACACGCACAACAAAATCAGATTGAATCACATCAGAAGAAGTGGATAAAGTTTTGTTCATTAAGCTATGTCATCCGGAATAAGTTTTGTCTCGATTCGAGCAATCTCATCTTTCAACTGCAACTTCCTTTTTTTTAGTCGTTGCAATTGCAGCTGATTGATAGAATGGTTTGTTAAACGGCTAATTACCGTATCAAGATCACGATGCTCACTTCGTAACTCATGCAGACGTCTGAAGATAACATTATTATCAATCATCATTAGCGCATGCCCCAAAATGCTAGAAAGACATTATGGAAGAATGCAAACAGATCATCAATATAATTCAATGATCTGCTCCAAGCTTCGAGATTTTTACAACGACTGTTTAATTACTATGAGTTTTCTGCAACCACGAATGTACTCTCTGGTAAACTCTGCCCTTCACGAGCAAGTCTATCATTCGCCGCAGCAACAGCAGCATTTAAGTCAGTTTGTGTACACAATCCCAAAATAACTGGATCACGTGGCTTTATGTTTGCACTATTCCAATGCTGCCGATCCCGGACCTTAATAATAGTATCTTTAGTCGTCCCTAATAGCTTAACAATTTGTACTTCTGTTAATTGTGGATACTGCCGCAAAATAAAAGCGATCGCGTCAGGACGATCATTCCTTTTAGCAACAGGTGTGTAACGAGCACCCTTAGCACGTCGCTTAACCGGGCTAGGCGAGGGGGCTATCTTTAATTTTGCATTTGAATCAGCTTCACAACGCTTAATTTCAGCTTCAGAAAGCTGATGATTCTTTACCGGATCATAGCCATTAATTCCTGCAGCAACTTCACCGTCGGCAATAGCTTGTACTTCCAGTGGATGCATTCCACAGAATTCTGCGATTTGATTAAAAGTTAAGCCTGTTTTTTCAATCAACCAAACGGCTGTAGCTTTAGGCATTAGAGGCAGGGTCATATCAAATGCATTCCTTTGGGGGCGCAAAAGTGCCAACATACGCAGGCACCGATTGGCGTATCCAGAGAGGAAAATCCCACCGGGATATAATCGCAGCACCTGCTTGATGCTCGGCGATAATTAAATACGATATGAGGCAGAGCTTCTTCAAGGTCAAGATTAGAAACACCAAAGCTGCATAAAAAGCAGCTTCAATGCTTAGTTTATATCTAATTATTCCCTTAATTAGGCAGCTTGCTCGTTACTTGCTTGTCTTTGGCGATGTGACGCATCTGTTATAATAGGAATACGCCGAGGCTTTATCGCTTCAGGAAGGACTTGCTTCACAATAATAGTTAGCAAACCATTTAAAAGCTCTGCTTTTTCTATTTCAATATGATCTGCCAAAACAAAACGACGCTCAAAAGCGCGTGTTGCTATCCCTCGATAGAGCCACTCACGTGCACGAGCAGCTTCCGTTATATTCCCACGAATAACGAGCGTGTTATTTTCCTGCAAAACCTCAACTTCATCTGGAGAAAAACCAGCTAAAGCCATCGTTAAAGCATACTCAGTTTCTGCAGTTTTTTCTATATTATATGGTGGATAACTAGGAATAGCCTGTGCATTTGCCGCTTTTCCTGCAACATGCGCAAGACGATCAAATCCAATAGCACTCCGAAAAAGAGGAGTAAAATCATACCCCATAAGATACCTCCTTTAGGCAGGAATCATCTGTCTGGCTCCCAAATCTGGCGAACCCAATAAACAAAACTAAACACGACCCAAAGGCATCGTGTTATGTATTTACAGATGATTACTACCCGATGTTTTTTCAAGAGTTTGAAAAAACATCGGGAGGAGAAAACTACTTCTTGCGGCTACCAATACCGGCAAAACGTTTATTAAATTTAGCCACCTGACCACCAGTATCAAGCATCCGTTGAACACCTGTCCATGCTGGATGAGATTTTGGATCAACGTCAAGACGCAACGTTGCGCCAGGCTTTCCGTACGTCGAACGGGTTTTAAATTCCGTTCCATCCGTCATAACGACGGTAATTTCATGATATTCAGGATGAATTTCAGGCTTCATGAATAGTTCTCCAAAAAGAAGGCTCCGATACCGACCGGAGCGAATCATTACGCGGGGTATAAAGGAATACCTTAAATGATGAAAGGCCTAGACCTTAAATTACAAAGTGTTTTTTATATTTTTATCACTCAACAAAAAAGAAACATTTTTACTTCAAATTCGTTTTAAAGACTTCTAATACGAAAGGGAAACGAGATGAGCGGATCCAAACATACTCTTCACACCCCTACATGGGTTGGAGATTTCAAAAATTTCATCATGCGTGGCAATGTTATTGACCTTGCCGTCGGTGTCGTTATCGGTGCAGCTTTTACGGCAATCGTAAACAGCGCGGTAAAAGATCTTATTACCCCACTCATTGGACTTGTTACAGGCGGGGTTGATTTCTCAAATCTTTTTGTCACACTTAAAGGACCTCATCTTGCTACACTAGCTGAATCACAAAAAGCTGGTGCAGTCACTCTAAATGTGGGTATCTTCCTAAACGCCGTTATCCAGTTCTTAATTATTGCTTTCTTCATTTTCTGGGTCATTCGCTTAATCGGTAAATTACACCGCAAAGAAGAAGTCGTTGAAGCACCTCCAGCACCAACGAAAGAAGAAGTTCTTTTAACCGAGATCCGTGATCTGCTAGCAAGCAAACAGTCATAAAAATTATGAGGCTTCCTTTAAGATGCGCAGTTCTAATAAGAAAACAATACCTGCACTCATCTTAATAGGAAGCTTTCTCTCAGGGTGTATTACTCACCCTCAACGTACTGAAGGTGTACCACCTTCTCCAAATGCACGTTTATATACCTTCCTCATTGCACATGGGATGGTAAGAGGAGCCCTTATTACAGGGCGCATATCCCCTCAGAATATACAGAATGTCATTATCCTCGATCATGGTGCAGAACAGACTGCTCTTCAAGCAGCTCAAAAACAAACACCATCAGCCGTTAAAAAAGCAGATCTCAGTGTTGAGAAACTTTTAAATGTTATTTCAATCAATAAATAAAAAACCCGCCTAAAAGACGGGTCTTTCTTTATGTTAAACTTTTTCACTCTTTCTAAGGCGCTTATGCCCTAAAAGAAGCAATAACGGTGCTGCGATAAAAATAGACGAAGATGTCCCCACGACAATTCCAAACAGCATGACCGTAGCAAACCCAGTCAACGTACTTCCGCCAAATAACGCCAGTGGCAACGCAGCAAGAAATACGGTCATAGATGTACCCAATGTTCGGTTAAGTGTTTCATTAATCGATAAATTCAACAACTCTCTCAAAGGCATTGTCCGATATTTTCGTAAATTTTCACGAATTCTATCGTAAACAACAACTTTATCATTAGTAGAATACCCTAAAATAGTCAGTAGGGCTGCTACCATAACAAGGTCAAACTCAAATCGGGTTACAGCGAGAAATCCAACTGTCTTAGTCAAATCGAGTATTAAAGTTACAACAGCACTAATCGCAAACTCTCGTTCAAATCGTATCCAGATATAAACAAGAATCATTAAAAGGCTGCACCCAAGAGCCAGAACCCCATCCCGGAACAACTCAGACGATACAGAGGCGCCCACAGCATCTGCCCGCAGAACCTGTGTCCCTGGAAGCGCTTGAGCGATAGAACCTTTTACACCATCTACCAATTTTTGAGTTTGTGCTGCTTGGTTCACCCCTTCAGGAGCATTAATCGAAATACGTACATCTCGATCACTTCCAAAGGCTTGTATTGCATCAGGGTGAATATGAGCACGCTCTAACGCGGCTCGTATTACTCCAAAATCAGCTTTTTGAGGAGTTTGCGCTTCCACGACAACTCCCCCTCTAAAATCTAACCCAAGCTTCAAACCCGGATGAAAAAAAAGAATGATTGATGCAATCGACAAAACTGCCGAAACAATCAACCCCATGTAACGACCTCGCATAAAGTCAATGCGACTATCATCACGAACAAAACGAAAAAGAGGGCGAGACAACATGATGTTAAACCGGCAGTTTTTTAGGACGGGTACGGGCATACCACCTTACGATAAGCAACCGTGAAAGAAGCAAAGTCGTAAAAAGGGTAGTTACGATACCAATCGTGATTGTTAGAGCAAAATTACGAACGGGACCCGTTCCAAAAACGAACAGCATTACGTGCGCCAGAAAAGCTGTTGCATTACTATCAATAATCGTACCTGTTGCGCGCTCAAAGCCTGCTTGTAATGCTTGAAGAGGAGGGCGGCCTCTTTTCACTTCCTCGCGAATACGCTCGTTAATCAGAATGTTAGCATCCACCGCCATACCAAGGGTCAACAACATACCCGCCATACCAGGCAGCGTCAGAGTTGCTTGGAAAAGCGAAAGGATAGCTACCATAAGGATTAAGTTAGCAAACAAGGCTATATCAGCATATAAGCCAAAGCGCGCATAAAAGAGCGCCATAAACATTACGACCAGAACAAAACCAACTCCAAGGCTGATAATGCCTGCACGTATAGAAGCGGCCCCTAAACTTGGGCCAATTGTCCGCTGCTCTACTACAGCAAGCGGAGCGGGAAGGGCGCCGGCACGTAATAAGAGGGCTAAGTCAGATGCTGACCGGGCATTAAACCCTCCTGTAATCTGGCCACTCCCAGCTGTAATTGGATTGATAATGTTCGGCGCTTCAATCACTTTATTATCAAGAACAATTGCAAAGCGTTTATTAACATTCTCACGTGTCACATTTGCAAAAGCTGTTGCGCCTGTACTATTTAACTGAAATGTAACAGCCCACCCGCCTGTTTGTTGGTCGATTACAGCACCAGCATTTGTTAAGTCAGCACCATCAACATCAATATGATCCTGTACTGCAACTTGGGTATGAGTACTGATATCTTCCAGCATAGTAGAACCCATACTTGCTACATTTGGGTTCGGTGCCAATAAGCGGAATGTTAGCCGTGCTGTCGTTCCTAAAAGCGTTTTGATATGTTCTGGATCACTAACACCTGGCAACTCAACAACAATTTGGTCATCACCTTGACGAGCGATACTCGGATCTACCGCTCCAGTCGCATCAATACGTCGCCGAACAATCTCAATCGATTGGGAAACAGCTTCTCGTGCTCGTTGGAGTAACGCATCGTGTTGAAGCGTTATAAGGATACGTCCATCTTTTTCTGAAATAGAGAATTCATTTGGAACACTCTGCGGAATAGCTTCAACAGCTTTCATATCTGCTGTGCGTTCACTTTCAGAACGAGCCTCAAAGCTTAAAACGCCTGCCTGGTCATCTTTCTGAAAGTCTCTATATCCAAGAGACTTATCTAAAAGAGACTGACGAGCTTGGTCCTGTAAGGATTGTAATCTGTCATGCTGGAGAGATTTTAAATCCAATTGCAAAAGAAGGTATGACCCTCCACGCAAATCAAGCCCCAGATGAACCTGTCGCCATGGCAGCGCTGGCGAAGGTGATTTGATAAAGTTTGGCAGACAAAGCAGGGCACCAATTAGACAGACGCTAATGATACCCAACATTTTAAGCCGGCTGTAATACATCATAACGGTTCGAGATGTCCTCGGCGAAGGGTGGACTCACTACATGTATGCCGGAACATGCCGCTTTCACAACGCCGATGCAACCTATGAACAACAATCATTCATCATAGTCTTGCTAAAAATTACACGACTGATAGTGTTTTTCTATGAATATTCAAAAACAACTTCGTGTAGGCATTGTTGGCGCCGGACATTTTGGCAGATTCCATGCTCTCAAATCGGCATCCAATCCATCAGAACACCTGATTGCTCTTTATGATCCAGACATCAAGCGTGCTCAATCTGTTGCCCATGAAGTAAAATGTTCTATTGCCTCTGATTATCAGAGCCTTTTAAAACATGTTGATGCTATCATTATTGCTGCCCCCGCTGAATTTCATTTCACTTTAGCAAGCGAGGCTCTTCAGGCTGGCAAGCATGTCCTCGTGGAAAAGCCCATTTCTGCAACACTGGATGAAGCATATCAACTTGCCAAGATAGCAAAAGAAACCAACCAAGTTTTGCAAGTAGGCCATTTATTAAGATATTCAGCTGAACATAAAGCAATTACAGAACGCGTAAAAAGACCTCTTTATATTGAGGCAACACGTATTGCCCCTTTTAAACCAAGAGGGATCGACGTTTCTGTCATTCTTGACCTTATGATCCATGATATCGATCTTGTTCTTTCTATCGTTGATAGTCCCATTGCTGAAATTGATGCCCTTGGCGCTGCTGTTTCTAGTGAGCATGAAGATATTGCGAACGCACGCCTACGCTTTGAAAATGGCTGTGTGGCTACAATTACAGCAAGTCGAATTTCACTGAAAACAGAACGTCGCATGCGTCTCTTTTCTCAAGACGGCTATTTATCTGCTGATTTTATGGAGCGTAAACTTACTTTTATTGGTCGAGAAAAAGGAATTATTCTTCCAGGGACAGGGGGGTTTAAACGCGAATCAGTCAGTTGGAAAGAGCATGATAATTTAGCGGTGGAGCATCAAGCTTTTGTCGCTTCTTGCCTTGAAGGGGCTCCCGTTCTTGTTGATGCCCAAGCAGGGATTCGTGCTTTAGATACTGCAATACGAGTAACAGAGAGCATAAAAAACTCTCGTAAAATTATGGAAATTTCTGGCCTTATTACTCCTTAGAGAGCCCTAAGACTTATTACCCTTCAAGTTCCTCTTTTTTTACCTCCAACTCCAGCCACAACTCTTCACACTCCTGTAATTCTTTTTCTTTCTTCTCTAAAAGGTCGGTCGTTTTTTTAAATTTATCAGGTTCACGACTATAAAGCTCAGGATCAGACAAAATATCCTGAAAGGCTTGTATTTCCTTTTCTAGCTTAGCCATTTTTGCAGGGAGTAAATCTAACTCCCTCTTGTCTTTATAACTTAACTTTGTTTGTTTTTTTACGGTTTTTGCAGTCGCTTTAGTGCTGCCTATATCCTCATTTTTTTCATTATTGGTTCGCTCAGCCGGTGCTTGACCACGTCGCTGAACCAGCATATCGGAATATCCACCCGCATACTCCACCCAACGCCCATCACCTTCCGCAACCAACACTGAGCTAGCAACCCGGTCGAGAAAATCACGATCATGGCTCACCAGCAAAACGGTTCCCGCATAATCTGACAACATTTCCTGCAACAAATCTAAGGTCTCTAGATCCAAATCATTTGTTGGTTCATCCAGCACGATCAAGTTAGATGGCTTAGCCAAAGCGCAGGCCAAAGCTAGTCGCCCACGCTCTCCACCTGATAATTTAGCAACTGGTGTCCGTGCTTGTTCAGGGCGAAACAAAAACTCTTTCATGTACCCAATAACATGGCACTTTTCATTTCCAACCTGCACCATGTCTCCACTTCCACCCGTTAAAGTATCCGCTAGAGTTTTATTAGGATTTAAATCCTCACGTTGCTGATCTAAAGTCACCATAGAAACGGAAGGGCCGATATAAACACTTCCTTCTTGAGGTAATAACTTTCCCGTTAGCAATCGAATGAGCGTTGTCTTTCCAGCCCCGTTTGCGCCAACCAACCCTAATCGATCACCACGTAAAATTTTTAAGTCAAGATCCGCAACAATAGATCGGTCAGGATATGACCACGATATGTTTTCTGCACCAACTGTGATCTTTCCTCCACTTTCTGATTCTACAGCCTCCATCTTTAAAGTGCCGTTTGATCGAGCAGAAAATTCACGACGTTGATTCCGAAGTTGGGCTAATTCCGCAACGCGCCTCACATTTCGTTTTCGGCGTGCTGTGACGCCATAACGCATCCAATCTTCTTCACGAGCTATTTTACGATCTAGCTTATGTGCATCGCGTTCTTCATTTTCTAAAATTTCATCACGCCAGGCTTCATATCGAGCAAAGCCTTGGTCAAGCTGACGCGTTTTCCCATGCTCCAACCAGACGACACTTCGTGACAAAGTCTCTAAAAGACGACGATCATGGCTAATCACAATCATAGCCATCTGTGACGAAATAAGTTCTTTTTCGAGCCACGTTATTGTTGGAAGGTCAAGATGATTAGTTGGTTCATCAAGGAGAAGCAAATCTGCATTGGCGGCGAGGGCCCTGGCCAGCGCTGTACGACGCACTTCTCCGCCAGAAAGGTTTTGACAGTTTTCTTCCCCTGTCATACCTAATTCAGAAAGCATGGCACGGGCGCGATAATGCTCTGTCTCTTCTAAATCTTCTACAACATAATCAAATGTTGTCGGATATGCAGATAAATCAGGCTCTTGTGCAAGATAATGAACTTTTACGCCAGGCTGAACAAACCTTACACCATCATCAGGTAAAATCTCACCCGCAACAATTTTTAGGAGTGTTGACTTACCTGATCCATTCCGCCCGACAAGACAGATACGCTCTCCAGCAGAAACGGAAAGCTCTGCTTCGTCCAATAAGGGGCGCCCACCTAAAGTATAAGTAATATTCTGGAGTGTTAAAATGGGTGCTGACATACTTTTGTATGTATTCCTTAAAGGCAAACTTTAAAAATGATTTTCTCCTTTGCTTTTTACAAAGGAGAAACCCCTCCCGTCACAGCTTGATAGGTCGCAACAGCAAGGGCCATAGGCTCAAAAGGCTTTGTAATAATAAACGGAGGTTCATGGAGGCCGCCTTGAAGTAACCGCTCAGGATACGCTGTCACAAAAATGACAGGGGTTTTGTGGTTCTGTAAAATGCGGCCGACAGCACTCATACCGTCACCACCATTCCCAAGGTTTATATCTGCCAGAATTAAGCCAGGGTTTTTCTCTTCAGCTAGCTTCACTGCATCAGTTTCTGTATGAGCAATCCCCGCAATTGTATGCCCACAACGCTCAACCAAGTCTTGAATATCCAGAGCAATAATTGGTTCATCTTCAATAATTAAAACAGTTGTTTGCGCTATATCTTGTAAGGCTTTTCGAGCAACACACAACTCTTTAGCTGCATCATCTTCTGTTAGACCAACAACTTTTGCTGCTGATTCTAATCCTTGTTCCTCTAGGGAAGTGAGCAACAAAAGGGCTCTTTGTTGGAATGATATGCCTGTTTTAAAGCTGTAATCTTTTGCAAGATCCGTAAGAAGTTCTTTATACAGAAAGAGCCTAGCAGAAATTTCACGAGGTTCTTCGAAAGAAATTCTTTTTAAAACCTTTTCTAAAAGAAGATCTCCCTGCGCACGGTCTCCCGTCAAAGCACGCGCAAAACGACGAGCATAAGGAAGCGCCTTGATAAATTCCTGACGTACCTTATCAGTCATGAGAAAAACTATCCTTTAAATGCAATATCAACATCGTTAACGTATCGTTCAACAATAGCATAGCGTTATATACATAAACTCACGTCGCAAACATGTCATAGGTTTATCTAAAATCAAACCCTTTAAAAAACACCGATGATTCTGATATACTACATCTCAAGCAAAACCAACAACGCTTCCCTCTTTGTAGGATAAAAAATATTCCCTGCCTTCTTGATACCAATTCTTTTAAAAATGATCTTTTAAAAGAATTACCTCATTTGCGTGGTTTTGCTCGCTTTTTATGTAAAAATACCACTCTTGCAGACGATCTCGTTCAGGAAACAGTCGTTCGCGCTTTACGTGCTCAAGACCAATTCGTCGAAAATACTTCTCTAAAAGCATGGCTTTTTACCATTCAACGTAATATTTTTTACGAGCAAAAGCGCCGCTCATCACGAGAGGAAACTGTCTTTCAAGATTATGAAAAAAGTCAGTCTGAACCTACTCGAAACAACAATCAAAATGCGCGCGATGCTATTACTGATTTAAGTAGTTTTTTATGGGAACTTCCCGACACATTACGTGAGGCAATCATCTTAGTGGGCGCTCAAGAATTGTCATATGAAGATGCGGCCGCTGTATGCAATGTTCCCATCGGAACAATTAAAGCACGTGTTTCCAGAGCGCGAGCTCAGCTAGCTGAATTAGCCAAAGAGCACTCTATAATTTAGGAAAAAAATATTTTTTTTGAGATGCAACATTTAAGAAACTCCATTCATTCCTAACAATAAGGAACATTTTAATTGGAGTATTTCTCATGACGTTCCATGACCAAGTTATTGCTATTCTTCCTAAGCTACGCGTTCAGGCTTTATCATTGACTCGTAATCGCGCCGCCGCTGAGGACTTGGTCCAAGATGCTGTCTGCAATGCTCTTTCAGCTCAAGCTAGCTTTATTCCTGGAACAAACTTTTCCGCTTGGATGCATCGTATTTTAAGAAATCGCTTTATTTCTGACTTACGTAAACGTCGTGAAACAACAGACATTGATGATGTCCCAGCTGCAAATTTTTCTAGTTCAGCGACCCATGAAGACAATCTGGCTTTGAAAGACCTCTCCCTTGCCTTATCACGTCTTCCTGCTGACCAACGTGAAGCATTGGTTATGGTTGTCATGCAAGGTATGAGCTATGAAGCCTTAGCTGAGGCTACCGATTGCGCTGTTGGTACAGCAAAAAGCCGTGTGTTCCGTGCTCGTCGTCAATTAGAAGCATGGATGACAGGTGACTTACCAAGCAATGATAAATTACGCATTAAAGTCAAAGCGTTACGGGATGCTATTGATGCACGTCAACGCAAGGGAGAATCTTACGAAGACCTCTTGATCGATTAATCTTTAATCAATAAACCGTGTTAAATTATGGATACACACGGTTACATAAATTCTGGGACGTTGGGCACCATGATATGATTTTTGATTGAGTATAAGGTCTTTATTTGCGGAACTTAAAAACTTTTAAAAAGTTATATGAGGTATAATGTTTTTCTCAATTTCTTGTTGTTACAGAAAGGTTTAGGATGCGGCAATGACCGGAGGAGATCAGTCTAAACCCTCATCCGGAAAACCGGAAGACGATAATAAAGAATCGCCTTTTGCTATCTGGTTAAGTCGAGAATTACATCAACTTTTTGATGACGTAGCGAATGAACCTATTCCTGATTCGTTATTAAACCTCATTGAAAAAGATCGTAATAAAGAATGATTATTTACGATTAAAAGGAACTGGGTATTTTCTTTAGTTTATCTTTTCTTAAACATATTCGTATGCTTGATACAATTGGAGCTCGGGTTATGGCTCTTATTGTAGCAACTACTCTTCCTTTAGCCATTATTGCAAGCCTTTTAGCGTGGCACAGCTACGAAGCGAATAAAGATAATTCTATCTTTAGAGCTGAACGAAATGCACAGGCTACTCTTTCTGAAATTTCTAATGATATCGATCGCACGCATAGTGTTTTAGATATGCTGGCGGGAAATAATATTTCTACAAAAAATGCATTGCATGAATTTAATCTAATTCAAACACTTTCTCAATATCGCTATTGCTCTCTTATTTTAACCGATAAGGGGGGAGTGCCTATTACCGTACTTCCTCCACCCTCCATACAGGATCCAAAAATTTGTCAAACAAAGAAGATAAATCCTTTTTTCATTCATAACAAAAACTTTTATTCAAATGTTGGTATTGAAATCTTAGAAGGAGAGGTGGGGCCTTTATTAAGGTTTGTAGCCCCAATCATAAATAACAATTCAGTCAATGGATTTATAATTTCTACAAAAAATTTTGTCTGGCAAAGCAATCATATCCAAAGTGATTATATTCACCTCTATTCCAATAGTTATATAAGTAAATCAAACCATTATTTAATAACACAAAATGGGGATGCTTTTTCTTTTCTTCCTGATCATCCCGAAAAAGTAGAACTTCCTATACAAGTAAAAAATAGAATTAATTTAATTTTGAAGACCCATACTCAGCATGATGCTTTCACTATTGATGATATAGCTTACGTTTTCCAAAATGCATATGGGTCTATTAACTTACTCATTACAACTGAAAGAACTCCTGCAGAAAAAAAAGCTCTACATATTTTTGTAATAAGAGTTGGTCTTATTGTTCTTCTTTTAACTCTGGAACTTATTGTCGTTGCTTGGGCTGCCCGAACCTTTTTAGTCCAACCGATTGAACGCTTAGCTTTGGCCGTTTTTAACTGGAAAGAGGGAGATACTTTTATATCGCCTCAAAATCGATTTATTCCCCTTGAGAACCAACACCTAGAAAAGGCCTTTATAACCGCTACAAAACGATTATCGCGTCACGAAAAAGCTTTAGAAGAATCAGCTCGAAATCAGGATTTACTTATCAAAGAAATCCACCATCGCGTAAAAAACAATCTACAAATTGTTGCTTCTCTACTAAATTTGCAAGCAAATCGTATTCGTTCCCAAGAAGCACGTGAGGAGTTTCATCTTGTTAGAGACCGTGTTCGTGCCCTCGCAACTCTTCATAGATATTTATATTCAGATAAAGGTCTTTCAGGGTTAAATATTCATGACTTTCTTGAAGAGTTAAGCACGCTTCTTCTCGCTACGTACGATATGCATACACAAACTCGTATTCGTTTAAAGCTTGACGTTGATCATATATTAATTGCTCCAGACCAAGCCGTCCCCATAGCTCTCATTGTCACAGAAGTCATCAGCAATGCGTTGAGATTTGCTTTTCCAGAAAAACAATCAGGGTATATTCGAATATCCTTAAAGCAAAGTGAATTATCTAATGGAGAAAAAAATATTGAAATGATCTTAGGAGATAATGGTATTGGGTTTAGAGCAAATGATCCTGATACGAATACTCGAAGAGAAGGTATTGGTATTCAATTAATCCGTGGATTTTCTCGCCAAATAGATGCTGACCTAACCATTAATAATCAAGATGGCACTTGGTATATTATTAAATTCCAACCAAGCGATCCACTCCCATCAGCTATTTCTCTTGCGCAACAAACAATACAAAACGCTGAAAAAAACATACACAGTTCTCTGTAAAACTCTTTAAATAAAATTTATCTATTATTTTTATAAGCATAAAGAATTTAACAAGTGATAAAACTGTCCTATAAACCTCTCAACTCTTAATATAAGTTGATGATGATGGTTGATAAAAAAATTACTAAGGAATGGATAAAAGCACAGGGAAAAGCTAATCTTGTCCCAACAAGTGCTATAATATCCCTAGGATTTATCTCAACAATACTGGGTCTAGTTCAAGCTTGGGGACTTGCAGAAACGCTTTCTGCTGTTCTTTCTAATCACCCAAGCCATCTATTATCTTCAATATTTATTTTTATTTCGGCAAGTGTTTGCCGAGTTGTATTTAATATTTTTCAAGAAAATATTTCTTTTAAAGCTGGAAAAATAGCAAGGCGGCGCTTACGCTCTGAAGTAATATCGCGCATTATACAAGAGGGTCCAAGTCTTCTGCGCCGTCAGCATAGTTCATTGATTACAACGATGATCGTTGATCGTATTGAAATGCTTGATGGATATTTCGGCCGCTGGGTACCTGCATCAGCTTTATGGTTGATCTCCCAATGGACCGTTGTTCTTGCTGTTTTTTACATTAATCATAAAGCAGGTATTATCCTTGCGTTATGCTGCGCATCATTGCCTGTTTTTCAAGCGGTTTTCGGTATCGCCATCGCCGTTGCGTCAAGGCGACAATTTCTTGCCATGACACGTTTACAAACGCGTTTTTTAGACCGTGTAAAAGGTATCGCAACTATCGTCCTTTCCGGAAGTACAGAAAAAGAAGCCTCCGCCCTTTCTGAGAGCGCAGAAGATTTACGACTACGTACAATGAAAGTCTTAAAAATTGCATTCGTTGCTTCTGCCACAACTGACGTGGCTATGGTCATAGCCTTAGTTTTAATCGTGATTACTCAGGCCCATACTCTACATAACTCCATTTCTGAAAATACCCTATTTCAAGCTCTTTTTGCAATTCTTCTCGTTCCAGAAGCTTTTTCCTCTTTCAGGGCACTCTCAGCAGCCTATCAAGACAGAGCGCATGCCTCCGCAGCAGCAGAAGCAATGCATGACTTGTCCCCACTAACTTCACATATCCCCGAAAGGTCTTCTTCTTCCTTATTGGACCCCAAAAAAATCTCTATCACAGCACAAAACCTTACTTTTTCATGGGATAACAAACGCTCACCCGCTCTTTTTGAAATTAATTTTTACCTGCCTGCGGGCCAGACACTAATTCTGGAAGGCCCTTCAGGCGCAGGAAAATCTACGCTGATTGAACTTCTTCTTGGCTTTATTTCTCCAACGGAAGGGAAAATATTTTTTAACGATCAAGATATGGCATCTTTATCACCACAAGAAATTTCTTCTTACATTAGCTGGATCGGGCAAAAACCAATCATTTTTGCAGGTACAATCCGTGAAAATATTCTTTTTGCCAAACCTGACGCCTCAGAAGAAGAACTACAAGCAGCAATTTCCGCAGCCGCAATTAACGATTATCTACCCAACCTATCCAACGGTTTAGAAACACGTATAGGAGAGGGAGGCTTTGGTGTATCGGGGGGACAAGCCCAGCGGATTGCCATTGCCAGAACCTATCTCAAAAATACTCCCATCCTTCTTTTGGATGAACCAACGTCTCATTTAGACCCTGCAACAGAGCAAGATATCCTTGAAAGCCTCAAAAAATTATCGAAGGGAAAAACAGTTGTTTTGAGTTCTCACTCTTCCTTAGTAAAAACCTTCCAAGGGCAGCATCTTGTTTTGAACAAAGGCCACATATCTTCCTATAGCGAGGAAACGCTATGAGCAATTCAAACACTCCTTCTCATAAAAGCCCTTTATCCCAAGTTTTGAGCGTTTGGAGACCTCATTATAAACGTCTAGCATTGGGGATACTTTTGGCGGAAAGTACCGTTTGCGCCAGCTTGGCACTCATGGGGCAAACGGGTAGCCGAATTACTCATGCGGCTATAGGTGTAGCTGCAGGTTCAATTCTTCTGCAAATTATTGGCTCTTCTCAAATTATTCTACGTTACTCAGAGCGTCTTTATACGCATGATGCCATGTTCCGTGCGATTTCTGATTTGCGAGTATGGTTTTACCGTCGCTTAGCATACGGTGCAGCCGCAGGGTTAGGATTCCAGCGAACGGGTGACTTATTATCCAGAATAGTCTCTGACGTTCAACAATTGGATAATCTCTATTTAAGGATCATTATTCCATTAACTACGGCATTCATCACTCTGCCAGTGGTTTTCCTTGTTTGGATAAAAGAAGGGGGAATAACTTCTGCAATCCTCACACTTATCTTTTTAGTTTTAATCTTTATTATCCCTTTCATTGGGGCCAAAATATCTCTGCGTTATCAATCAGACATACTGGATGCGGAATCAGAGCTCAGAATAGCTGCGCTTGATTTTGCATCCGGCCTAAGGGAGGTCCGTGCATTTAGTGCTGAAAAAGTTTTATCGAACATAATTATTGATAAACAAGAAAAATTATTCTCTGTTCAAGCACGCCAAGCTTTACAAATGGCATTAGCGCACGGCGTAGCACAATTATTTGCCAAAATAGGCATTCTTGTCGCTCTATGCGCTGTTGTGGGTATACTCCTCCCTAAAACAGAAACGATATGGGGAATATCTACTTTATTCCTGACTATAGCAGCCATGGATGGTGTTACGGGTCTTGCTAGGGCCGGCCTCCTTTACGGGGAAACCTCCTACGCTGCAAAAAGAATAATTGATATTAACAATCAGGCCACCTTAACGCCAGAAGGAAATGCCACTTTACCACAAAGCTCTGATATCCGTTTAGAGCATGTTAACTTTCGATGGGATCCGAATAGACCTCTTATCTTCAACGACTTATCTCTTACCTTACGACAAGGCGAAAGAGTTGCTCTCATAGGTCCTTCTGGGGCTGGAAAATCAAGCCTTGCAGCACTTCTTCTTAAAGTCGTCGTTCCTGAAAAAGGAGAAATCTTTCTTGGGGAGACGAATATAAACTCCCTTAACAATGAAAAACTTCGCTCTCGTATTGCTTGGCTTTCACAAGCAAGCCACCTTTTTGATGACACTATCCGCTCTAATTTACTCCTAGGCCGAACCGATCTATCTGATGCTGAGTTATGGACAGCGCTTGAACAAGCTCAAATCGCTGACATGGTCCGCGATCTGCCTGATGGATTAGATACCTGGATTGGAGAACATGGCTCCAAACTATCTGGCGGGCAGGGACGTCGGATTGCGCTTGCTCGTGTGTTACTCTCAAACGCTCCTATTCTTATTCTTGATGAACCGACAACAGGTCTGGATGCAGATACCGAACGCGATTTTATTGCAACACTCAACACAATTAGTGCTGGCAAATCTATTCTTTTAATTTCGCATCGTTTAATTGGAATCGAAAAGCTTGACCGTATCTGGCAACTAGAGAATGGACGTATTGTTTCTTCCGCTGGTTGATTATACTTTACGGGAAAAGCCCAACACAGTTTTACTTTCTTAGGACGCTATTGCCATGGTTCGTTTTCTTTCTTCTCTTCGTTATACCGCTCCAGCCTTAGTCCTAACAACGGCAGCACTCGGTGGATGTGCACATCAGCAATCACGTGACAATTATGTCGTTTTCTTTGACCGTGATTCAGTATCTCTTAGCCCCACATCTGAAGATATTATTGCTAAGGCTGCAGCAGAAGCACAAAAAGAGAATGCTAAAACCATCCGGGTTGCAGGCTCAACCGGCCTAGACGGGGATTTGGATATTCTAAAAGAATTAGCCAACAGTCGTGCTAAAGCTGTTGCTGATCGCCTGACATCTGATGGCGTCGGTTCTGCAAAAATTGTGACTGTTCCTGTAAAGCCTTCACCTTTAGAAGACTCTCATGTAGCTCTTCGTCGTGTTGTTATTACAATCAACCCACAAGGTATGTAATCCATGAGGTCTGACACTACAGGTGATCCTTCTTCTTCTATCTGTAGTGTCAAGCCTCATTCCCCTAAAGAAATTTTAAGAACAACCTTTGGTTTCTCAGATTTTCGTGGCCATCAGGAATCTGCCGTCAACGCCCTCATAAATGGCGAAGACGCCCTTGTTCTCATGCCTACAGGTGGCGGAAAAAGTCTTTGTTATCAAATTCCAGCAATATGTAGAGCAGGGATGGGGATAGTTATTTCCCCTCTTATTGCCCTCATGAATGATCAAGTAGCAGGCTTGCAACAGCTTGGCATTAGGGCTGCCGCGCTTCATTCTGAATTATCTTCTTACGATAGACAGACCCTCTGGCAAAAATTACGCAATCATCAAATCGATATTCTATATATTTCTCCAGAAGGTTTACTCCAACCTGGATTTATATCCTTTTCACAAAAACAAAATATTTCTCTGATTGCTATTGATGAAGCACATTGCGTATCTGCGTGGGGACACGACTTCCGACCAGAGTATAGACAGTTAGCGAGCCTAACAGAACTTTTTCCTAAGGTTCCAAGAATTGCTCTCACAGCTACAGCAGATCAACGTACACGTGATGATATCCTCAATCTTTTAGGGATGAATGAAGCTCATATTTTTGTATCAAGCTTCCATCGTACTAATCTGTTTATTGAAGCGCGCCCTAAAGGTAGCGAAATCAAACAACTTCTCGAAACCTTAAGCACGCATACAGAAGGCGCTGCAATTGTCTATTGTGGAAGCCGGAATAAAACAGAACGAATTTCGAAATCTTTGCATAATCATGGCATTACAGCTCTTCCTTATCATGCGGGTCTATCTGCACTTGAGAAGAATGCTACTCTTCTGCGTTTTCGTTCTGGAGAAAAAATAGTTATCGTTGCAACGATTGCATTCGGGATGGGCATAGACCGCCCGGATGTTCGGCATGTTATTCATCTTGATATGCCGGCTTCTCCCGAAGCATATTATCAGCAAATAGGGCGCGCGGGCCGTGATGGTGAGCCCTCTAAAACATTGCTGCTTTATGGCGGGGAGGACATGGCCCGAGCACGCTTCTGGCTAGAACAGTCCAACGCACCAGAGCATGAAAAACGCACCATGCAATCCCGCCTAGAAAGTATGATTGCATTAACAGAAACAACCGGATGTCGAACGCGAGCTCTTTTATCCTGCTTCAATGAAGATTTATCTCATAATTGCGGGCATTGTGATAACTGTTTGACACCGGCATTTACTTTTGATGGAACCGAAGCCGCGCAAAAAGTTCTATCTGCAATATATCGTTCCGGACAAAAATTAGGCGCTGTACAACTCGCTAATATTCTACGTGGAAAAATTAACGATACCATTTCACGAAACGCCTACGACCAACTTTCTGTTTTTGGTATAGGGAAAGAGCATACGGAACGCTGGTGGCGAAGTGTTATTCGCCAATTAATTGCACGTGGCGCTATTCGAACACATGGTGAATATGGAAGCTTAGCCTTACATACAGAAAACGCTCGCCCCATATTGCGTGGAGACGAAAAAATTTTCTTAAGAAAAGATCTGACAGATACAATCCAAGTAAAAGCAACTCCTTCAAAAGCAAATGATGAGCTGTCAGCTGACGAAACGCTCGTTTTCAATGCTCTCAAACAATGGCGCTTATCTGAAGCAAAAGAACAGGAAATTCCGCCTTATATTATTTTTCATGATTCTGTTTTGAGGGAAATAGCCCAAGAGCATCCAGTCTCTCATAACGAACTTGCTCAAATCCGCGGTGTAGGCGCCTCTAAACTAGAGCGGTATGGAGACGCTGTACTCGCTGTTATGAAAGAGATATCCCTCAAAATTATGACGTAAAGATTCCTTACGTTATTTTTTCATATCAACATTAAAAGAAACTGTGACGCTAGGACCGTTTAATATATTAAACGTAAAAGGGATCTTTTGATTAGCAACCAAAGGCGCTTTTAAGCCAAGACAAATAAAATGGTAACTCCCATTTGGAAAGATCATCTCAGAGTTATGAGGCAACACTAGGTGTGTGAACAAATCATTTGTCAGAGACGTATCTTCCTGATTCGTATGGTGTGCTACAATTGATGTGCATTGAGGAGAAGAAATACCATTCAATAAATGATCAACTCCATCAGCATTTCGAATCGTAAAATACCCTTGCGCATGAGTTGCTTCATATTGAGAAGGGACTAAACTTGTTTGAACGATACTAATATGGTCAACAGCAGGTGGTGTGTCTGTATCTGCATAAGCAGCAGAGCAAGCCCCAAGTAAGGAAAAGAACATAAACAACGATTTCAACATCACTCTCCTGCTAAACTCCAAAATTTTGGGGTATACAAATTTTGTCTGGTAGAATGACTATATTACTTTCAAACGAACAAGACTAGATGATCGGAATATTTCATGCGCTGTCCTTTTTGTGGACATGAAGAGACACAAGTCAAAGATAGTAGAGCCAGTGAAGATGGTTCTGTTATCCGGAGGCGGCGAGCCTGCTCTTCTTGTACACAACGTTTTACAACTGTTGAACGGGTTCAATTAAGAGAATTCAGCGTTGTTAAAGCTGATGGACGACGCGTTGCTTTTGATCGTGATAAATTAGCACGCTCAATCCGAGTGGCTCTTCGAAAACGTCCTGTTGAAGAAGAGCATCAGGAAAGGCTTGTTAATCAACTTGTCCGACAGCTAGAGATTTCTGGTGAGCAGGAAGTTTCATCTCATCGTATTGGAGAGCTTGCGATGGATGCGTTACGTGAAGTAGATGGTGTAGCCTATGTCAGATTCGCAAGCGTATACCGAGATTTTCGAGAGGTAGAAGCTTTTTCGAAAATTCTGGCTGATATGAATACCCCTCCTTGAGAAGATCATCTTTTTTCAAGAAATTATTTTAGGAGACATTATGACCTCTTCCGAGGTGCAAAAAAAACGCCCAACCCGTCGTAGCCGAACAATCGCACGGGTTGCTGCCGTTCAAGCGTTATTCCAATGCGAGCAGTCTGAGGAAACAGCTGAAACTGTTATCAATCAATTTCTGCGTCACAGACAAATTAGTTCTTCTGCTTCATTTGAAGACGGTCATATTCCGGATGCTGATTTAAAACTCCTGCAAGAAATTGTAAAAGGTACCACCCTTGAGCAAGACAAAATTGATCATACTCTCAGTGACGTTTTACCAACCCAATGGCCTTTACCACGCCTAGACCCTGTTTTGCGTGCACTATTGCGCGCTGCTACCTATGAAATTATTAACACGAATACCGACAACCGAATTATTATTAATGAATACCTAGACGTTGCACATGGCTTCTTCTTTGGAGATGAGCCTAAACTCGTCAACGGCATTCTTGATACATTAAATCGTCGCCAGGAAGGCAACTCATAAATCATGAAGGGCGAGTTTGATTTTATCACCCGTCACTTTCGACCTCTAGCAGGGGAAGAAAGTTTAGATTTACGGGACGATTGTGCTCTTATCCCATTTGCCTCTAAATTTTCTGGGCAGGAAATAGCTGTCTCCACAGACACAATGGTCGAAAATGTCCATTTCCTACCATCCGATCCACCTTATACTCTTGGTAAAAAACTTCTTCGCTGTAATTTATCTGACCTAGCGGCTATGGGCGCTTCTCCATACGCTTACACCCTCAATGTTACTGTTCCAAAATTAGACAAATATAACGATGCATGGTTTCAAGATTTTAGTCGTGGTTTAAAAGAGGATCAGTCTTTCTACGACATTCACTTAATTGGTGGCGATACAACATCAACATCAGGCCCATTAGTCTTATCCGCAACAATTTTTGGCACTGTCCCTCAAGGCCAAGCTTTACGGCGCAACACCGCCCAAATAGGTGATTCATTATGGGTTACTGGTACGATCGGTGATGCAGCGTTAGGCCTTCTAGCCCTTCAAAGTAAAATACCAGACCCTACAGGTTTTTTAACCCAACGCTATCGTCTTCCAGAGCCTAAAACGACTTTAAAATTAAATACTATCGTAAATGCAGCTATGGATATATCAGACGGTCTTTTACAAGATAGCCAACATTTAAGCCATGAATCTGGAGTTTTTATTAGTATTTGGCCTCACAAAGTGCCTCGTTCGCAAGCTGCTCGAAAACTAGGCAACGAATGGTTGGAATTATGTTTAACTGGGGGTGATGATTATGAACTTCTTTTAGCGTGCTCTCCAAGTAATGAAAAAGCTCTTCAACACGAATGTTTAGAAAAAAACGTTCAAATCACTAAAATTGGGTATATGGCATCAGGGCAGGGTGTCCGCTTACTTAATGAAGCAGACCAAACAATCCCTTTTCCTAAACGCCTTGGATGGCAACACTTTTAAGCATCTATCGTTTTTTCATAAAGTCTATAACGCTTATAAGGATGAGGAACGACAGCTTCTGCCAGATTCTTCATACCTGTGTCTGATTCTAATATCCAACCTAGTTCTACCCAAGAATACGGCAAGCTTTCACCACGCCGTAAAAGTTCTGCAATGGCCAGAGAAGGTAACAATGCACCCAGCATTGTTCCACGCAATTTACTTGTGACCCCTAACAAAATAACACGTGCAGAATGGAAGCGGTGTTGAGCAATACGTGTTCCCAACTTTAGCCACCCTAAAAGGGAAGGAGAACCGCCAAGGTCTGAAACGATATCATACAGATTTGGCAAAACCAGCGCCATTGCCACCGGAACATCATCTTTATCAATCTGAACATAATGTTCTGGTTTTAATAAAATTTTAACCTGATCAATCAGAGCTTTCATTTCATAATCTTGCAGTGGAACAAAATTATACTTCTTACTCCACGCATCGTTATAAAGTGTCCGCAAAACTTCGCCTTGAGCTGCAATCTGCTTCTTGGACAAATGCTTTACAGCAATGGAGCCTAAACGCCCTTCACCTATTCTCATATCTCCTGGAACTTTAAATAATGATGCACTTTCTTTAGTCAAATTAAGTTTATAGCTCAGCAAATCTTCTGTTTTATGATAGCCTGCCGCTTCGACTAAACTCCCTAATATTTTGGGATGCCAAGGCATAGCGATCATCAAAGGTTGGTCTTGTCCCTCAATCATGAGACCACTCTCTCCATTACCACTAAGAGTAACAGGGCCCCGCATACGCTCCATGCCTTGTAAACGTAACCAACCGTAAGCAGCATCTAAAAGTGCAGAAATAATATTCTGTTCTGGAAGAGCATCTAACGCTCCAAAAGAACCTATTTTTTCTCCCCAAGCCTCTATAGCCCTATGGTCCACAATAGCAGCCACTCGACCTACAGGCGTTTTTCCGCGCCATGCTAAAAAATAGCGAACACTTGAATGCCGAAAAACAGGAGACTTCTTTGGGCTTAATAATTCTGTTTGTTCCATATCTAAAGGCGGAACAAAGCCTTTCATCCCTTTATATAAACGCCTAGGTAAAGTTATAAATAATTTTAAATGAGCCCGAGTAGTAACGGGACGAACGATTAAGTCATCTTGAGGGGCAGGCACAGTCATAAGTTTTGGCCTTGCCTTTTCGTTTGAAAAAAACATTCATCAATTAATAATGTCATATCATTACCATGTTGGGTCGTATTATCATGCTTGTAAAGGTTATACCTTCTTAATGGCAACCCGACTATACTTTTCAAAATGGATATTTTTCCCATGACGGCTCAATCCCGCTCCCACTCACATATTCAATCGCATATTTTAATCACAGGAGCATCAAGCGGCATAGGAGCTGCTCTAGCACTCAATTATGCAAGATCAGGAACTCATCTTATTCTTTGGGGACGAAATCAAGAGCGTTTAGAACAAATTGCCAAAAAAGCTCAACAACATGGGGCATCAACAGAAACACATGTTATTGATTTAAATAACACAAATCATGCTCTTGAATGCCTACAGCATATTGATAGTGACCATCCAATTGATATTTGCATTTTTGCCGCTGGGATCAGTGATATTCGACCTGAAACAGAGCTGACTGAACTCCCTCACATCGTTCAGAACATAGCCTGCGTTAATTTTTCAACCCCGATTACATTAGCCACCGAAATGGCAAAACGCATGGCTATACGAAAGAGTGGAAATATTGCGCTAATAGGCTCTGTCGCAGCTTTTCATGACCTCCCCATGGCAAGTGCCTACAGCGGATCTAAGGCAGGACTAGCGCGTTTTAGCACAGCACTTCATGCAGCTATGAAGCCCCATAATGTATTCGTTACCCTTATCTCACCTGGATATGTTGATACTCCCATGAGTCAAAGACTTGTGGGCGCACGACCTTTCCTTGTATCCCCTCAGAAAGCGGCTCGCCTTATATCTAAAGCAATAGGGCAGGGACGAGCGCATCTTCTCTTCCCCAGAATATTTTTTATTACTAAAGTTTTAGAATATTTGATGCCACGATCAATTACCCATAGACTCCTTAGAATCGCGAACGTAAAACAAAATCCCTCAACTTTAAAATAACTAAACGCAACTAATGCGGCAGAAAGTGCCTTTTAAATTTCAAGATTAGGTGTGGAGACAAACATGAGAGAAATTGTTGCAGTTGATATCGGTGGCACTCATGCTCGCTTTGCCATTGCTGGGATTAAAAATGGCAAAGTCGTTGAGCTTGGAGAAGCTGTTACTCTCAAATGCGCAGAACATGCGAGTCTAGCCCTTGCTTGGGAAGCTTTTGGCCGCATGCTCGATCATCCTCTTCCTAAGGAAGCAGGAATTGCAGTTGCTTGCCCTATCAAAGGCGAAATTTTGCAAATGACGAATAATCCTTGGATTATTCAGCCAAGCCAATTGGCAAAACGTTTACACCTCAATGATTTTATCCTTGTAAATGACTTTGGAGCCGTTGCACATGCCGTCGCTCAAGTTGATGCAAGCCATATGCAACATCTCTGTGGCCCTGAAGTTGACTTACCCTCTCAAGGGACAGTTTCCATTATTGGCCCAGGAACAGGTCTTGGGGCTGCCTGCCTTCTAAAACGAAATGATAAATATTTTGTTATGGAGACAGAAGGGGGACATCTTGATTATCCACCGTTGGATGACGTCGAGGATAAAATTCTAAAAGCTCTTCGCAGTCGTTTCCGTCGTGTTTCTGCAGAACGCATTGTTTCTGGCCCTGGCCTTACAAATCTCTACGAGGTTATTGCTGAACTACAAGGGCTTCCTATCACCCTAAGAGATAACAAAACTCTATGGATGAACGCGATGGAAGGTTCAGATAGTATTGCAGCCGCTGCTTTAGAACGATTCTGCCTAAGCTTAGGTGCTGTTTCTGGAGATTTGGCATTAGCCCATGGTGCACAAGGTGTTGTGATCGCTGGTGGCCTTGGTCTGCGTCTAGCCAACATCTTGGGCAAATCAGGCTTTTCAGAAAGATTCGTTGCGAAAGGTCGCTTTGAATCCATGATGAAAGAGATGCCTGTTAAAATCATCACTCATCCACAACCAGGCCTTTTTGGCGCAGCAGCTGCCTATGCAGAGGCGCATCCGAATGCAGGTGAGTAGCGATTTGAGGGGAATAACCTCCTGGAGGTCCGAGCGGGAATCGAACCCACATACACGGATTTGCAGTCCGCTACATAGCCATTCTGCCATCGGACCTCAAAGGAGTGAGTTCTATATCCTCTTTCATGGTCATTTGGTCAAGAGTGGATCTTCATGAAAATGAGGATTTTTCTTCTTCAACATAACGCGCTATATAAAAACAGCTTTTATTAAAACACTGCTCTATTCGGCAGACAGCAGGATTCTCTCAATGGTGAACTCAGGATATAATGGCTCAAAGATTGTAACTGTTCCTCTTGGAATAGGTCTTCTCTCATTTCTCCTGAGTGGAACATCATTAGCGCAAAAATATGATGGAAGCGGTTCGCCATCTTTTATTCCGCACACCCTTAAAGAAGCATTGGCAACAGCGTACCTCACCAACCCAACACTCAGAGAAGAACGCGCACGCTTGCGTGTCACCGACGAACAACTTCCCACAGCAATGGCTGGGTGGCACCCGACCATTCAAGGGACCATGAATCTAACCTACTATAATGGTCAGTCAGATTATGCGTCTGTAGGGTCAGGCAATTCAGCTTCTCCCAACGGATCAACCTTTGAAGGCAACAATCGGCGATACAAAACACCTGGATATAATGGGGGCGTCACAATAAGCCAGCCCCTCTACCAAGGTGGAAAAACAATCGCAGGGATCCATGCGGCCAAAAATCAAATTATGGCCGAGCGAGCCAAATTAATTTCTGCAGAACAAGAAGTCTTTTCAAAAGTTGTAGATGCTTACGTTGGGGTAGTTGAAGACCAGCTTCTCTTACAATTAGCGATTAATAACGAACACGTTCTTAAACAGCAGCTCGGTGCAACTGAAGAACGTTTCCATATTGGTGAAATTACGCGAACGGACGTAGCTCAGGCTCAGGCTGCTCTCGCCAGCGCGACAGCTCAACGTCAACAAGCAGAGGGAACACTTCAAACAGCCCAAGCAACCTATCTGCAAATCGTCGGTATTGCTGCCCCACCTAATTTAGAGCAACCTCAACCTCTGCATTTACCTGTGAAAAGTGAACAAGAAGCGGTCGCGGTCGCGGTAGAAAACAACCCCGATGTCATCAACGCACTTTTTACTGAAGCACAACAAAAAGATAATGTTTCAGTCCAGATTTCTGGCATTATGCCTAAAGTTTCTGCAGAGTTAGGCTATCAACGCTCCATTAATAACGCTTATAGTCACTCACTAAACGACAATAAATTTGGAGAAATTGAGTTTCAGGTTCCTATTTATCAGGGAGGTTCTGAATACTCAGCGATTCGTGGGGCTCGCCAACAAGTTCAAGCGGCACACCGGGAAGTCGATGTTCAAAGACGCTCTGCTCTTCAAAAAGCGGCGTCAAGTTGGCAACAAATGATCTCCTATAAACAGTCCATTGCCAGTGATCGTATAGCTATTTCTGCTAACGTGATCGCTCTGGATGGGGTAGAACGACAAGCTCTTGTTGGAACAAGTTCAACATTAGCCGTTCTCCAGCAGCAACAAACACTGCTACAATCCCAACAAGCTTTGGTGCAGCACCTATCAAATCTCGTAGTAGCTTCCTATGCCGTTGCTTCTTCTATGGGGAGATTAACGGCGGCAGATTTAAAGCTTGGCGTGCCTCTTTATGATGAAAAAGCTTATTATATGGCTGTTAAAAATAAACTATGGGGTATGAATGACTACGCCATTAATCAACCTGGGCGTTAATCATTTCTTTTGGATTTTAGATTACTCTCTCATTCATGAGCGATCCTAAAACCCCCATAGAAAATAAAGTCTCCAATGATGAACATTTTGGAGACTTTCTTCATTCCATTCGTCGTGCGTTAAACAATGACGAAACACTTCCATCACAAGCAGCAACAAATCATATGAATGAAACAGATATGAACAATTCTGAAGATTTTTTTTTAGAGCCATCAATGATGGTTTCCAAACCTGATTCTGTCCCCAACATAGAAGCTTCCAAAGAAGAGAAAAAAAATATCCACCTTATGGATAGCCTCACACAAGCTGCTGCAGAACAATCTCTCAATGCTCTTCATTCAGCATTTAACGCGCGTACGCTAGCACCAGATACAATTGTCAGTAATAATAATAGCATGACCATTGAAGAAATGGTCCGTACAGAAATTAGAGGGATGGTAAGAACGTGGCTTGATGCCCATCTACCTTCCTTAGTAGAAATTTTAGTCCGTGCGGAAATCGCTCGTTTG
This sequence comes from Swingsia samuiensis, assembly GCF_006542355.1. NCBI lineage: Bacteria > Pseudomonadati > Pseudomonadota > Alphaproteobacteria > Acetobacterales > Acetobacteraceae > Swingsia > Swingsia samuiensis. The sequence goes on from NZ_CP038141.1 coordinate 2,150,807, forward strand.
CGTCCCAAAGACTAATATTCTCTCTTTAGTCACCTTGTTTACCTTTAGCCTTCTGGATTCTCATGCTCGAAAAAAGCTTTATCCCTGCAGATCATGAAACATCTCTCTATCAAGAATGGGAAAAGAGTGGTGTATTTCACGCTCATCCAGAAGCTGATGGCAAACCTTTTTCTATTATGTTTCCTCCTCCCAATGTAACCGGGACGTTACATTTAGGACACGCATTAGATTTTACTCTTCAAGACATTTTAATCCGCTGGAAGCGTCAGCAAGGCTACAATGTCTTATGGCAACCAGGAACAGACCATGCTGGTATTGCGACCCAAATGGTTGTTGAACGAGCACTAGATAAAGAAGGGATAAGCCGTACCAGTCTTGGTCGAGAAGGTTTTCTTGAGCGCGTATGGGAATGGAAAAACCAATCTGGCGATACTATTGTAAAACAACTACGTAAATTAGGTGCATCTGCAGACTGGGAGCGTGAACGCTTTACCATGGACGCAGGATTATCTCGCGCTGTCCGTAAAGTTTTTGTTCAACTTTATGAAGAAGGAATTATCTCGCGAGATTACCGACTGGTTAACTGGGACCCTCACTTTAAATCAGCTATTTCTGACCTTGAAGTCGAAAATAAAGAAACAAACGGGTCCATGTGGTATATTCGCTATCCTTTAGATGATGGCCGTACCATTACTATAGCCACGACACGACCAGAAACCATGTTGGCAGATGCTGCCGTCGCTGTTCATCCAGAAGATGAACGATACACCGATATGATTGGTAAGTTTGTTACTCTCCCCATTACAGGGCGGCGTATTCCTATCATTGCAGATAATTATTCAGATCCAGAAAAAGGAACTGGCGCAGTAAAAATCACTCCTGCTCATGATTTCAATGATTTTGAGGTCGGCAAACGCCACAGTCTCTCAACATTGACTATTCTGGATGAAACAGCACATATTTGGCTTGAAGAAATACGAAACGAACTCAAAGACGTTCCAGGCATTGCTTCCATAGAATTTGCTACCTCTCTAGCAGGCCTATCCAGAGAAGATGGCCGTAAGCGTATTATTCAAGAACTCGAAAGACTTGAGTGGCTTGAAAAAATTGAACCTCATAAATTACAGGTTCCATATGCTGAGCGTGGAGGCGCAATCATTGAGCCACGCTTAACACTTCAATGGTATTGTGATGCAAAAAAACTATCTATTCCCGCCATTGAGGCTGTTGAAAGTGGAAAAATTAGTTTTGAACCTAAGCAATGGGAAAATACTTTCTTTGCTTGGATGAGAGATATTCAGCCTTGGTGCATTAGCCGACAACTTTGGTGGGGACATCGTATCCCAGCATGGTATGGTCCTGATGGGACTACTTATGTTGCGGAAAATGAAGCTGAAGCGCAGGTCCAAGCTGGAGAAAACGTCCCTCTTACTCAAGATGAAGATGTTTTAGACACATGGTTCAGTTCTAGTTTATGGCCTTTTACAACACTGGGTTGGCCAGATAGCACCAAAGAACTAGCACGTTATTATCCCACCAGTGTCCTCGTGACAGGATTTGATATCATTTTTTTCTGGGTCGCCAGAATGATGATGATGGGCCTTCACTTTATGGATGATGTGCCGTTTAAAACCGTTCTTATTCATGGGTTAGTACGCGATGAAAAAGGACAGAAAATGTCTAAATCACGCGGGAACGGAATTGATCCCATCGATCTAATCTCTGAGTTTGGCGCAGATGCTACCCGCCTCGCTATTTGCGCAGGAACAGGACCGGGCAGAGATATTAAACTTGGCCAGAAACGCGTCGAAGAGCATCGCGCTTTCATTACAAAACTTTGGAATGCTGCTCGTTTCTTAGAAATGAACGGGGTCCATCCATCAGAGACCTTTGATGCCACAAAGGTAAAAAGTTCTTTAGGACGATGGATTTTAACTGAAACAAATAATGCTATCCAAAATGCTGAGAAGGCACTCTCTATCTATCGTTTTGATGAGTATGCCAACTGTTGTTATCATTTCGTCTGGGGCTGCTTCTGTGATTGGTTTGTAGAATTTTCTAAACCTTTTCTTACAGAGAATAATGCAGAAGCCGAGGAAATCCGTAATGTCAGCGCGTATGTTCTCGGTATTATTTTAAGGTTAATGCAACCTGTTATTCCCTTTGCCACCGCTACACTTTGGAAGGAACTTGGGTATAAAGGTAAGTTCACAGATATTCACTGGCCAGAAAACTTCACTGTAACCAACCCCGATCAAGCATCAAGTGAATTGCAATGGGTTATAGATTTAATCAGCAGCATACGTGCCGTACGTGCAGAGATGAATATTCCTCCCGCGCAAAAAACCCCTTTGCTATTGAACGAAGCTTCTCCTGAAACCTTACAACGTGCACAAAACTGGTCTGAAGTTATAGGCCGAATGGCGCGAGTTTCTGAAATAAAAACAATTGAAACAGAGATTCCACGCTATGCCGCTCAAATTATTTTAAAAGAGGCAACCGCTTTTATTCCTCTTGAAGGCCTAATTGACTTAGATGCTGAACGAGCACGGCTATCAAAAGAAATCCAAAAAAACGAATCAGAAATTGTTAAGGTTCGTCGTAAATTAGATAATGCTGACTTTATTAGCCGCGCAAAACCAGAAGTGGTGGAAGAAAACCGTCAAAGACTGAAAACTTTTGAGCATGATTTAACACGATTTAAAGAAGCTTTAGACCGCATTTTATAAATCTCTAATTTAGATCTGTTGCCTTAAAAGCAACGGATCTAAATTAATTCTAAGACCCTATTCTCGGGTTTTTACTATGATCTGAGATAAGTCTCTCACAGCCCCATTTGCCGCACTCGTTGTCATTGCAGCATATGCTTGTAAAGCACGAGAAACAACACGCTCACGGTTAGGCTTCCAAGCTTGTTCACCTTTTTCGTGCATTTTTTCACGTCGAGAAGCTACTTCACTATCTTCAATATCTAAGTGTAATGATCTTTTGGGGATATCAATGTGTATTTGATCCCCATCTTCAACTAAACCAATCAACCCACCTTCAGCCGCTTCTGGCGATACATGTCCTATAGATAAGCCAGAACTTCCTCCAGAAAAGCGCCCATCCGTGACTAAAGCACACGTCTCTGCCAAACCTTTCGATTTTAAATAACTCGTCGGATATAACATTTCCTGCATCCCGGGGCCGCCTTTAGGGCCTTCATATCGAATAATAACGACGTCTCCGGCTTTAATTTTATTACCTAAAATGGCAGAAACAGCATCATCCTGACTTTCGAAAACACGTGCTGTTCCTGTGAAGGTCAAAATTTTATCTGCAACACCTGCTGTTTTAACAATAGCTCCATCTACAGCCATATTCCCATATAAAACAGCGAGGCCCCCATCCTGAGAGAAGGCATGTGCTCGATTACGAACAACACCTTTCTCACGATCCGTATCAACGTCCTTATAACGGCTTGATTGCGAAAAGGCATGCACTGTACGAACACCACCTGGTGCTGCCTGAAACAATTCAATCGCTTCAGAATTATGGTTGAGAATATCCCATTTTTCTAAAGCGTCTTTTAATGTTTTTGCATGAACCGTTCCAACGGATGTATCAATTAATCCTGCTCGATGAAGTTCTCCCAAAATAGCAGGAATACCTCCCGCTCTGTGTACATCTTCCATATGTACATTTGCTTTTGCTGGTGCGACCTTGCAAAGATTAGGCACTTTCCGAGAAAGACGATCAATATCAGCCATATGAAAATCAACTTCACCTTCTCGTGCAGCAGCAAGAAGATGCAAAACCGTATTCGTAGATCCTCCCATGGCAATATCGAGTGCCATAGCATTTTCAAACGCACTGCGTGTCGCAATATTTCTAGGTAAAACAGAAGCATCTTCCTGTTCATACCAACGGCGCGCCAACTCAACGACTAAGCGCCCTGCGTTTAAAAAGAGTTCTTTGCGTGCTGAATGTGTTGCTAACAGTGAGCCATTCCCGGGCAGCGACAACCCTAATGCTTCTGTTAAGCAGTTCATCGAATTGGCTGTAAACATACCGGAGCAAGAGCCGCATGTAGGACAGGCTGAGCGTTCAATCTGCTCTGATTCAGCATCACTGACGTTAGGATTAGCAGCTGCCACCATTGAATCAACCAGGTCTAACTTGCGATCAATTTCTGGTCCATCCAACTTTCCGGCTTCCATAGGCCCACCGGAAACAAACACAACTGGAATATTAAGCCGTAACGCAGCCATTAACATACCAGGAGTTATTTTATCACAATTACTAATGCAAACGATCGCATCGGCGCAGTGAGCATTCACCATATATTCAACAGAATCTGCAATCAGCTCACGTGAGGGTAGGGAGTACAGCATTCCTCCATGTCCCATCGCGATGCCGTCATCAACTGCAATCGTATTAAACTCTTTTGCTATGCCTCCAACTTCTTCAATAGCAGAAGCAACAAGTGCACCCATATCTTTTAAATGCACATGCCCCGGAACAAACTGGGTAAAGGAATTTGCGATTGCAATAATGGGTTTACCAAAGTCCCCATCTTTCATTCCTGTTGCTCGCCATAAAGCACGCGCGCCAGCCATATTACGACCATGAGTTGTGGTGCGGGAACGATAGGCTGGCATTTAATACACTTTCATTTCTAAAAAACTGTCTATTTTATAGCAAATGAAATACAGATAAGCCAGTCTATGAAAGATAAGTTCATCGGTTATATAATCTTTCTGCAATGCTTATATCTTAGATAATTTTAAAAGGAGGCTCTCAATATGAGCTCACATAATTCTATTATTCTTGGGGCTGGCTGCTTCTGGTGCGTTGAAGCCGTTTTTACAGGTTTAAAAGGCGTAATTTCTGCTCATCCTGGATATGCAGGCGGAACAGTAAACAATCCTACATATGAAGCTGTATGCGCAGATAAAACTGGACATGCTGAAGTTGTAGAATTGGTTTATGATCCAAATGAAATTTCTCTTAAAGATCTTTTACGTGTTTTCTTTACCACGCATGATCCAACACAACTGAACAAACAAGGGAACGACATTGGCTCACAATATCGATCAGTTATCTTTGGTGATGCTGAGCAACAAAAACTGGCACAAGAAGTAAAAGAGGAAATATCCGCTGAAAAAATATGGCCTGACCCTATTGTAACAAGGATCGAAGGCCCAACACAGTTTTGGTTAGCCGAAGAAAAGCACATGGATTATTTTGCTCGCAATCCAGAAACCGCTTACTGTGCCGCTGTTGTTGCCCCCAAAGTAGCTAAAGCACGAAAACTCTATCGTGACCGTTTAAAATAATATTTTTTACCTAGGAGATAATTACTCTTCATCTTCTAGGTAGAACCGATCTGCCTCTTCGTCATAATCAAATAACTCAGCATATCTGGCCCAATCCAACGCAGTTGTTAAAGTTTGATGTGCATAAGAAGAAGACATATTTTCTTCTAATATTTTACGAAAATAAGACGCATCTACGGTATGGTTATGCCTCTCATCTAACGTGCTGCGAATAACTTTGAGAAGGGGAATATGATGCAAAAAAGCTGTCCGCATAATATCTCTGCGGGCATCTCCATCTCCCTCAACAAACTTTTGACCTTCATCTGTCAGCAAAAGATCTCCATCTTCCAACTGTGCTAATTCGAGTAACTGCAAAGACTCACCTAAAGGGAGCAGATCATCCAAGGTCATTTGCAAACGTTGGGCCAAGTCTGGCAAATCAGCTCGACCAGCAAGAGAAGAAGATCCTAAAACCTCAATTAAACCGACCAGCATTTCAATAGAGAGATTAGGTAAAACAATTGAAAAAAGCGGAAGGTTGTTGTCTTCCAACGTCAAAACTTGCTCAGCTTCTGAGACTATTGGAGCCCGACGTGTCATCAAGGAATAGACTTGATCAACAAATCGTCGGAAATTTTCATCATTCCTATTTCTGGGATGAGGGAAGGGCACCGCAATTTCATGCGTTACTTTCCCCGGATGAGACGAGAAAAGAAGAATTCGGTCACACATTAGCACCGCCTCTTCAATACCATGCGTTGCTAAAATAATTGCTTTTAAATGAGAAAAACGTTTTTCAAACCATAACTCAATAATATCTGTCCTTAAATTTTCTGCACTTAACAGATCAAGAGACGAAAAAGGCTCATCTAGCAGCAAAAGGGTAGGGTGCAGCACAAGTGCGCGTGCAAAAGACACACGCTGCGCTACAGCTTCTGAAATCTCTTTAGGATATGCATTTTCATACCCCTCCAAGCCCATAGTCTCTAAAAGAGTGTCGGTTAAATCAGCTCGCTTTCCTCGTGGAACTCTTTGAGCTTCTAAGCCCAGTAAAATATTTTCTCGTACACTCAACCACGGCAATAAGGCGGCTGCCTGAAAAACAGTCGTAACTTTATCCAGTACACCATCATCTGGTTTTTTATACCAGATAACTTCTCCGGCTACAGGCTGATCCTGACCTGATATTATTTTCAGAAGAGATGATTTCCCAGACCCAGATCGTCCTAAAAGGCCTAAAATCTCACCCTCCTGAACGTTAAAACTCACATCTTCCAAGACCAATAAATCAGCATTTCGATCTTTTTTATAAATTTGCCGACAATTTTTAAGGCTTATCAAAGGTTGCTTTTTCATCGGATTGTATATTTCTGCGCTGTATAGGTAATAATGGGTTGAAGTATAAAGCGTTCTAAGAACATTAAAAGCGCCGTTAATGTCATCAACAAAATAATCTGATTCTCCATCGTCCCATGCAGCACACTCATAAATAACATCCTTCCAAGCCCATGATCCTTTGAAGCAAAAGATTCTGCTATCATCAAAAAATCCCACATCGGAACAGCAGCTAAAGATAGGCCAACAAGTAAATTACTAATGACCGAGGGGAAAATCAGTTTCTTCCATAGTAATAGGCCCTTTACGTGTAGATTTATGGCCATTTGACGCCAAGAATTTGGAATAGAATCAAGCGCTAAGAATATTTTCTCTCCTACCAACCAATATGTGCCAATAAAAAGAAACAATGATACAAAATAAAAACCGGAATATTTTAAGAATGGATAAAATATAATGACTGGAAATATAGAAAAAAACTTCAAAAACCTAAAAACAGAAACCCGATTTTTCAAACTGTACAAAACGAAAGCCGAAAGCATCCAAAACAAAAACAACAAAATAAATGTATTTAGAACCTCCCAATATGATATCAGAGAGCCCAATAAAATTTTCTCTAATTTTATTTTTCCTAAAAAATAAACAAGACAAACAAGGGATATATTTATAAAAAATATAATATTTAAATTTTTACTACCCTCATTTTCTAAATCTATTTTCCTATAAATTCTTCCAAAACGAATATTCCCCAGTCGACTTATCAAATTATGGAATTCAAGACTAATAATACTTAAAAAATTAGACCGCCGCCAAAAATGAAGAAACCAAGACTTACTGTGGTTTTTCTGAGGCCCTCTAATTTCCCCACTATACCGATTACCCCATATTTTCATGGGGCGAATAAAACACTGATCCACCAAAAGCACCAGTGTAACAAGAATAATCAATATTTCAGCAAGATTCCCAATATCTCTATGTTCTAGTGCAATAAGACCAATGCCACCACACCCAGAAATATGAGAATATTGCATAAGGGTTAAAATCCCCTCTGCACAAATTAAACGAAACCATACCCCCGGCATTGAGTGAGAGATGTTAGATACCATACTCGGAATAGCAGCTGGTATTTGGATCCGCCAAAAATACTGCCACTCCGTTAAACGAAAGCCTGTAGCAACCTCTTCAATGTCAGTCGAAATACGATCATTCACCTCTAAAATTGATGAAGTCACGGCCCAAATGACATTAAATGCCGCTATGAAAACGATCGTCAGATCAGAAGAGAAGAAATATAAACAAACCCCAATCAAACCTATCCCAGGGATAGATTTTGCAACAGATAATGCTGGGGCTAAAATACGCCGAAACCAAAAAAATTTGCAGGCCAAACCGCCCAAACCTAAAGAAAAAGCACCAATACTCAAAAGGGCTAAAATAATATGGCTAACGGTATAGCCTATATCGATCCATAGGGAATAATCGGGATAGGGCAAAAATGAAAAATCACCTACGTTAGGTAATCTTTTATTCCCGAACAGGAGCAAAAAGAAGATAGCTCCCACCAATAAAATAGAAAGCTCAAAACCGCTCATACGTTGGCGAACACCCCGTATGATACGATAGGGCATGACCGATGGACTGCCCGCCATAAAATCTTTCCTACTCATTCAATTATTTTTAAATTAAGGCAAACCTAGCGTATGCAATCAAGCTTTTTTTGACAAAATACTCATCGCCCTGTGCTCCCAAACCCTCCTGAGCCACGTGTCGTCGCATCCAGAGAAGCGACTTCCTCCCAATGAAGGTGCACAACAGGTGCCAAAACGCCTTGTGCAATACGCATCCCACGTTCAATCTCAAAGCTTTCCTGACCCGCATTCATCACAATAATTTTTATTTCACCCCGATAATCCTCATCAATTGTACCGGGTGTATTGGGCAACATTATTCCATGCTTAAGTGCCAACCCAGAACGAGGGCGCAACTGCAACTCATAGTTTTCAGGAAGAGCTATACACAAACCAGTTGGAACTAATACGCGCTCTCCCGGCTTGACCGTTATTGTTTCGGAAATTGCCGCCAGAAAATCCACTCCCGCTGCTCCAGTCGTTCCATAAGCTGGTAAAGACAGCCCTTCAGAATGAGGTAAACGAGAAACTTTCACGTTAATATGTTTTTGCATGTAATCTCTGCCTTATAATTTATGACGGTATGAAAAATTTCGAAACACGCTCAGCCAAGCGTTGCGCAACATCTGTTTTTTCCATGTCAGGCCACATCTCAACACCAGTCGAATCAATCAAACTAACCTGATTCCGTTCAGCTCCAAAAACACCAACCCGCACATCATTTGCGACGAGCCAGTCACATCCTTTCCGTAGACGCTTGGCAATAGCATTTTCCACAACATCATCAGTTTCAGCAGCAAACCCCACGACAAGCGAGGGACGTTTTTGATGATGCGACAAAGTTGCTAAAATATCAGGGTTCTCTACTAGTCGAAGGGTAGGTGGCTCATCAGAAGACTTTTTGATCTTACTTGATGCTAATTCCTTTGCTCTCCAATCGCTCACGGCAGCCGTACAAATAGCAGCATCAGCCGGCAACGCAGCCTCACAGGCAGCCAACATTTCTTGTGCGGTACTGACTTGAACAACATGCACAGACTTTGGCGCAGGAATTTTCACAGGGCCACTAATCAACGTTACTTTAGCACCTTTTTCCGCGATAGCCGCAGCAATTGCATACCCTTGTTTTCCGGATGAATGGTTCGATAAAAACCGAACAGGATCCAGTGCCTCTACCGTTGGGCCTGCTGTTACTAAAACATGCTTCCCTGTGAGGGAACGGTCTGGGGCGAGAATAGAAAAGATTGCGTCTCGGATCACTTCAGGTTGGCTTAAGCGACCAGGACCAAACTCTCCACACGCCATACTTCCTTCATCTGGACCAACAAAGGAAACTCCACGTTTTTTGAGTGTAACAACATTATTTCGTGTAGCTGGATGCTCCCACATATGAACATTCATTGCAGGCGCCACCAAAATTGGCGCAGAGGAGGCTAACAGCAAAGTAGTCGCTAAATCATCAGCTAAGCCGTATGCCATACGTGCCATTAAATGAGCCGTAGCTGGGCATACGACAATAATATCTGCACTTCGCGCTAAAGCGATATGCCCGATCTCACTTTCTTGAGTTGGAGAGAAAAGGGCATCATGCACTTTCTCTCCTGATAAAGCCTCCAAACTAAGAGGCGTAATAAACGCTTTAGCAGCTTCTGTCATAACAGGCGTCACAACACAATTTTCAGCCTTAAGCAGCCGAACCAGCTCTAAAGCACGGTATGCTGCTATCCCGCCACCTACAATCAGCAACACACGCTTTTTCATTATTTATAAACGCCAACCAGAATGAATCGCTGCAATCCCACCAGAAAGGTTACGATAGGTCACACGTTCCAAGCCTGCATTACGCATCATATCACATAATGTCTCTTGATCTGGAAACATACGAATACTTTCAGCAAGATACTGATAGCTTTCTGAATCTTTCGCAATAATTTCACCCATTTTAGGTAAAACCTTAAAAGACCAGACGTCATAAATCGGCGAAAGAGCCGCAATTTCAACCCGTGAAAACTCAAGGCAGAAGAAACGCCCACCTGGCTTTAACACACGCCGTGCTTCTCTCAAAACAGCATCTTTATCCGTACAGTTACGCAAGCCAAAAGCAATCGTAACACGGTCAACAGAAGCATCGGGAAGGGGAATTGCCTCTGCATCCACAACGCAGACTTCTGTCTTATCAATCAGGCCAGCTTTAATCGCACGGTTACGACCTACAGAAAGCATTGCGGCATTAATATCGGAGAGAACAGCGGTTCCTCCTCCCGCACGCAGCCATCCAAAAGTAATATCTCCCGTGCCTCCAGCCAGATCTAAAAGCTTCATATTCGGGCGGGGATTTAACATTCCCACAAAAATACGCTTCCAAATTCGGTGAATACCCAAAGACATGACATCATTCATGACATCATATTTTCCGGCGACACTCTCAAAAACCTCTCGCACCATTGTTTTCTTCTGGCTTCTCGGAACGCTGCGGTAGCCAAAATCAGTGGTATCTTCATGGTGAGATGAAGACGAAGAGGGACTATGTTTGTATTCTACGCTATCGGTCATAAGCCATTCGATATATCTTTGTTTCCTATCATGCCAGAACTTCCCGAAGTTGAAACCATTATGCAAGGCTTAAAATCTGCTTTTACAGGGCAGAAAATTAGTTTTGCCCAACCTTATCGACCAGACTTAAGGTGGCCTTTCCCTTTGAATTTAAAAGAAATAATGGAAAATCAAACCATTATTTCTTTTCACAGACGTGCAAAATATATCTTAATGCGCCTTAGTAATCAGTGGACCATGATTCTTCATCTGGGAATGTCAGGAAGACTTATAATCAGCTCCTCCACCGAAAAGACTCCAAGAGATAAGCATGAGCATTTCGTGTTTATCACCGAAAATGGGCAACGTGCAGGTTTAGTCGACCCGAGACGATTTGGCGCCATAGACCTCATTCCAACCCCACATGAAACTCAACACCATCTTTTATCTCACCTTGGTGTTGAACCTCTAACAGAGAGCTTCTCGAGTAAATTTTTTTATGCACACCTGCAAAAACGCAAAGCGCCAATAAAAAATACTCTTCTGGATCAAAGGATTGTTGTCGGCCTAGGAAATATTTACGTATGTGAAGCTTTATTCCGAAGTCATATTCACCCCGCAAGGCCATCTCACTCCCTTACCTCCAATGAAGTTAAAACTTTAGTTTCACAATGCAAATCCCTTTTAAAAACAGCCATAAACTCAGGTGGATCCACTCTTAGAGATTATGTGAACGTTAATGGCGAGAAAGGAGATTTCCAAAACTTACACCTTGTCTATGGCCGCGAAGGTGAGGGATGTCCCAATTGTGGAGAAAGCTTCAAAATTTCACGTATTATACAAGCAGGACGATCCACTTTTTTCTGTCAAAACTGCCAGAAATAGGGTAATCATCACGCATCAAAGATTTTCTCTCTGTGAAAAGCGTGTAAAAAGCTTGACGTTCCTGCCTTAAGTAAGGTAAACGGCGCCAATCATTTTCGCAAAAAGACACTTAACTGAACCGAAAGATCCATGGCAAACACAGCTTCCGCCCGTAAACGCATCCGTCAAAACGAACGTCGTCGTGCTCGTAACGTTGCCCGCATGTCCCGTATGCGTACGTTCGTAAAAAAAGTTGAACACGCGATTCAGGCGGGCGATAAATCTGCCGCTAATGAAGCTCTAAAATTAGCACAACCTGAAATGCAGCGTGCGGCTGGCAAGGGTGTTGTTGCAAGAAACACAATTGCTCGTAAATTATCACGTCTTTCTGCACGCATTAAGGCTATTGCAACAGCTTAAGTCCTTTTTTGCATGTTATACTATAAATAACGCGCTTTCCTTCGAAGGCGCGTTATTTTTTGACTAAAAAATGACATTTAAACTCCATAAAAGTTATTATTTAATCTTCAAACTTGCGTCTCTCTTGGGAGAAGATTATTGTTAACAACGTTACATTTTATTATGAATCTTTGATCACATCGGAAAAATTTCCGATCTAAAAAACTAGATTCGTATTGAAAAATGAATCTCCAATCCCTTGGCTTTATCTGCCTTGGGAATCACCATAAACTGTCTTTACCATACGCGATCGCGTTGGGTTTATTATTGAAAGGGGTACTCACAAG
>NZ_CP038142.1 GCF_006542355.1 Swingsia samuiensis
ATGAGTACGCAGAAACCTCAAGTTTCCCCTACACATATTGATCCATTTTTACCTTATCTCGCTGATCTTCCATTACGCGATCAGCGTGAAATGATGGAACGCCCTTTTTTCAGTCTAGCCAAATCAAAGCGTACGAAGCCAATCGACTACCGCAGCCCAGACGGAAAACAATGGGTCCATGTTTCCCCCAACCCTGATTATGGGATGGCCACAATCTGGGATGCTGATATCCTGATGTATTGCATTAGTATTCTAGCTGACATGGCTCGGCGCGGCATAAACGATATCCCCCGTAAACTGAACCTCATGCCTTATGACCTTTTACGAGCTATCGGACGTCCAACCACTGGCCGATCATATGAATTGCTCGGGCAGGCACTCGATCGTCTCGTTTCAACTACTATAAAAACTAATATCCGTGCCCAAAATCGACGTGAAGCAACATTTTCATGGTTGGATGGTTGGTCACAATTGGTCGACGATCGAACTGAACGTGTACGCGGTATGACAATCGAGCTATCAAACTGGCTCTATGAAGGTGTATTAATGACAGGAGGTGTGCTCTCGGTTGATCGCGCTTATTTCGATATTTCTGGTGGTCGTGAACGGTGGCTCTATAAAGTCGCACGTAAACATGCCGGTGGAGCAGGAGAGGCTGGATTTGCCATTTCAATGCCAACACTTTTTGAAAAATCAGGAGCAGAAGGACTCTACCGTCGTTTTAAATTCGAAATATCTAAATTAGTCGAACGGAATGAACTTCCTGGTTATAGTCTAACCCTCGAGACAGTAGCCAGTAAACGCGAACCTATCGTACGGATGCACCGAATTATTCCTCCTACTACACGGACACTTAGTGAGCCATCTTCAACTACTCGAATCAAACAAAAAACAATTGATACCAATACGTCGACAACACGCGATGTAACAGCAACAACCTTTTCTATTCTACGATCAGAATTCCCCGGATGGGATTTCGAAACTCTTCATCAAGAGTTTCGCTCGTGGATTGATGCTGATCCCAGTCGAACACCTGCAAATTACCAACAGGCATTTATCGGCTTTGTTCGTAGGTATGACGCCAAAAATAAGCACATCCTTGGTCGCTAAAAATAAAAACATTCAGTTTTATTAAGCTTACCTTTTAGCGTTCCCGAAATATCGTGTTAATTATCATAGATGGTCGTAAATATATTTATCATACTCAATTTGAACCAATTCACTCCTAATATCCACACTATACCTTCAGCATATAAGGTCTTATCCACACCTGATACATACCATCGATACTTCAGGAACGAATAATCGACATTTCAGGAACAGTTCTGTCGATACTTCAGGAACGAATAATCGACATTTCAAGAACGATTTTTTAGGAAAAATCATTTTATTTCAACGTATTAATAATGATATTTTTCACCTTAACTATTAAACATTTTAATTAACTTTTTAAAAAAATATTTGATAAATGATTGTCTATAAAAATAAAAAATTAAACTTCTTTATTTTCAAAATATACATAAGGTAAACCGGTTCTGCCACGTTAAATTCATCGTGTTAGACGGAACAGATGAACAAGGCCCCAGTGACTTACAAATGACATCGCTTTCCACGTGAGTTATTGCGCACGCGGTATGGTTGTATTTCCATTTCCCTTTGAGCTTTCGCTTGTTTGAAGAATGCTGCTCGAACGTGGGATGAATGGTGTCGTATGAGGCCATTCGTCGCTGGAGCCTGAAGTTTGGTATGGCTTATGTACGTCGTTTAAAACGCAAAGTCGCCAAAGCTGGAGATGTATGGCATCTCGACGAAGTAAGCTCAGGACCCATTGATCTGGGCGGGTGAATATGATTCAGGCTTTGTGAGGAGACTGAAGATGAGCGACCTGTATTGGCTGACGGACGAGCAGATGGCCCGTCTGGAGCCCTTTTTTTCGAATAGCCATGGAAAACCTCGGGTCGATGACCGCCGTGTGTTGAGCGGGATCATTTTCGTGAACCGCAATGGCCTGCGCTGGCGTGATGCGCTCCGGGAATACGGTCCACACAAGACACTCTACAACCGCTGGAAGCGCTGGAGTGCTATGGGGATCTTCATCCGCATGATGGAGGGACTGGCCGTCGGAAAGGCAGAGCCTCAGACCATCATGATTGATGCGACCTATCTCAAGGCACATCGCACGGCGTCGAGCCTGCGGGTAAAAAAGGGGGTTCAGGCCGCCTGATCGGGCGCACCAAAGGGGGCATGAATACGAAGTTGCATGCTGTCACCGACCGGAACGGACGTCCGCTCGACTTCTTCATGACAGCGGGCCAGATCAGTGATTACACCGGTGCTGCTGCCCTTCTGGACAGCCTTCCGGCAGCCCAATGGATGTTGGCAGACCGGGGCTATGACGCTGACTGGTTCAGGGATGCCCTAGAGGAAAAAGGGATCAAACCCTGCATTCCGGGACGGAAGTCTCGCGGGGAAACGATAAAATACGACAAGCGGAAATACAAAGGCCGCAACCGTATCGAGATCATGTTCGGAAGGCTCAAGGACTGGAGACGGGTCGCAACACGCTATGACAGATGCCCGACCGTCTTCTTCTCGGCCATCTGTCTCGCCGCAACCGTCATATTCTGGCTATGAGTCCTGAGCCTAAAGATCGTAATTAAAAGAAGGTCTCATTGGCTGTGGCGTGCTGTCGATCAAGATGGTTATGTCCTTGATAAAATATTACAAAAATGACGGCAATAGCAAAGCCGCTAAGTGCCTTTTGACCCGTCTTTTGCGTAAGCAAGGCGTTCATCCACGGTGGATGTCAGAGGTTCGTCTTCACCTTCTCTACCGTTCGTAATCTCTTTGTTCCACCCGCCGCTAACATCAACGCTATCACACGACACAATCATCGCATCCAAGCCTTCGCACAATGGAAGGTCGCAGCCTCTCTCGCTGTGTGAAATCCACTCGGAAATGCTTCTCACAACTTCCAAAAATTAATGTGACAGCTCCGGCGCGGGAGATGGCTCGACAATGTGTTCATCAAGCGGCATAACAACAACCGGTTATAGCTTATCAGGCCCGAAAAACTGTCCGAACGAAGGGGGCCACGTCTAAGGGAGTGAGTAAGTTGGTTTTTGACTTTTCGAAACTGGGAAGCGCAAAATCGAAGCAGGCCCCCACCGACCCTATCAAAATCTTCGAATCGCTACCTAGTTTAAAGGGGACGCCCAACGATCTGTGGCGCGGCCAGGATCAGGCGCTCTCCGGTTGGAACAAAGTTAGGGCTAAAAACGATGTCTTGATCTCTCTGAACACCGGCGCAGGAAAGACAATCGTGGGCCTGTTGATTGCTCAAAGCTTAGTGAACGAAGGTATCGATAATGTCATCTACGTTTGTTCGACCATCGATCTTGTAAATCAAACCTCAAACGAAGCCGACCGCATTGGGATCGATCACACGATACGTGTTTGCAGCTCGTATTCGAACGACCTTTTCGAAATCGGGAAAGCGTTTTGCATCACTACCTATTCGGCGCTCTTCAACGGCCATAGTTCGATCAGAAAACGGCACTTCCCAGGCGCGATCATCTTTGATGACGCGCATGTTGCTGAGGCGACGTTGCGCAGCGCTTTTACAATGAGGATCGATATCCGGGAGCAGAAAGACCTGTTTGGCGAGATCGCCGACTTGTTCGAGCCCCATTTCAAGGAGCTGGGGATTCGTTCGCGTTTCCGGGATAGCCTAAGCCAGGAACACCATTCGACCGCCTTTGTGGCTCCTGGCGGCCTGTACGAGCGAAGCGAACGCCTGCTGGAGATATTCAATCGGTATAAGCTTGACCAGCATGCGGATCTGAAATTTCCGTTCGCATGGCTAAAGGACAATCTCGACGCCTGCGCCGCCCTGTTCACACGGGGTGTGTTTGAAATCGGTCCGCCGTTTCTGCCATCCCTCGCTCTGGATATCTTCGAGCAGCCGCTCCGCCGCGTGTATCTCTCTGCCACGCTGCAAAGCCAGACTGAATTCGTCCGTGCGTTCGGGCGCTTACCCACGGCCACCGTCATGCCCTCGAACGATGCGGGTAACGGCGAGCGGCTAATCATTAACGGCCGTCGCGTTAAAAAAGGACTAGGAGCGGCTTTTGTCAGCAAGCTTGTCGATACGCGTAAGGTCGTGATCGCGATCCCGGACTATAGCTCCGCGATCAAATGGGAGGACATTGCTAAACCGCCGGCAACGGAGGACTTTTCCCAGGAGCTTACTGAATTCAGAAAAGCGAAGCACGGTGCCTTCGCGTTGGTTTCTCGCGTGGATGGGATCGACCTCCCACATGAAACATGCCGAATCATGGTGGTCGACGGTCTTCCATCGGGCATGTCTCTAATTGAGCGATTCCAATGGGAATATCTCCGCATGAAAAATGTCCATGCGGTACGAGTGGCTAACCGTCTCGCTCAGCTTTTCGGACGGATCAACCGCGGCCGGAATGATTATGGCGCCTTTCTGCTTGAGGGGGAGGACATCAACAAGTGGCTGGACAACGACAGGAACCTGTCTTTGCTTCCGCCACTGCTGCAAAAGCAGGTCCACGTTGGCAGGGAAGTACATGATTCCGGCCAACTCAAAAGTCAGAAGGATGTCATTGCCTTGGTCGATTCCGTTCTCGGCCGGGACAAGGGATGGTTGGATTATTACGAGCGCGAGGTAAAGCTCGGCGAGCTAGACAGGGATCAGCTGGCACGGGCTGAGGTTGCCGAGCCGTTTCTCATTAAAGCAGCGTTGTCCGAAGCGCGCTACGCTGCAGCCATGTGGAGTGGCGATCTTGCCACTGCTCGGCGAGAGCTGGAAAAGACCGTTGATCAGACTGCAACGCATGATACCCCTTTGGGGGGCTGGCATACTCTGTGGCTGGGCGCTGCCTATGAGCGCGGAGGCGACCGAGAGGCCGCGCTACGAGAATATGCGATCGCGATGAAGCGTCTGGGCCGGTCTATGACGCTTCCCAGGGCAACAGTGCAGCCAGTCAAAAATGACGGGCAGGAGCTGAATGAATTCGGCAGGTCGATATGGGATTTGCTGAGCCATGAGGCTGGCGCGAAATTTGAAAAGGAACTTGAGAAGTTCGCCAGGCCTCTCAATCTCATTGACAGTGGCACGCCCAATCAAGCTGAAGCCGGCATGCGAGCATTGGGCGAATTGCTCGGCTTGACCTCGACGCGACCTGACAACGATGAGGGCATTGGGCCGGACGTTCTCTGGCGGGATGAGAAGAACGCTAAGATGCTGGCGTTCGAGCTTAAGACTGACAAGGACGAGTCGGGCACCTATTCCAAAGACGATATAGGTCAGGGTCACAATCATATCGAATGGCTAGAAAAGAACTACTCTGATTTCGATCTTCTCGGTCTCCTCTTCGTGGGACCGAAGGGCGTGGCTAGCAATAAAGCGTCACCATCACAAGAGATGGGACTGTGCTGCACCGCTAGCGTAGTGGCGCTGCGTGATGCCGTTCTCGCTCTGGTTGAAGACATACGGAAGAAGACCCCGATGGAGCGTTTCATAGCCATCAAGACCGAAACGGATCAGCCCTGCTGGAACTTAGAGAAGATACACGGACGCTTGCACGACAAGGAGTTGTGATCGTTAATGACTATGCGTCAGCCTCGGAGGAAGGCTCTACTTAGAGCATGATCTTACCTAATGAGTTCGTTTTAGGATACCCGTCGGGTTGGAAATCTGCTTCAAGGTTCCTGCCGGGCAGGATGGGGGCGTTTGCGGTAGGGGGCGAAATCCTACGCTAAGCCTCTTCTGGAGGGCAGGGAGCTGTCACATTAACTTTTAGAAAATGGTAGAAGTATTTCTGTGTGGCTTTCATGCAGGGAGAGAGGCAGCGGCCTTCCATTGTTCGAAGGCTTGAATGCGATAAATGTATTGTGTGAGAGCGTTGGTATTAGCGGCGGGGAGCGCAAAGAGATTACGGACGGTAGAGAAGACGGTTAAAAACCTCTGACATCCGCTTGGTGATCTGAATTTTTGCATGGTCCGTTCCCGTTTTCGCAGCGGTAAATGGCTGTTTTCTACTCGATTGTTTAGCCCTTTATGAGACAGGTATCGAACAGACAGACGAAGTATACGTTTCGCGGCCCCATAGGATTTTATCTTATCTGTGATTATCCGCCGTGGATGTACGCCTTGCTTACGCAAAAGGCGGGTCAGTAAACGCTTAGCGGCTTTGGTATTGCGCCGTTTTTGTAAGATTTCATCAAGGATATAACCATCTTGATCGACAGCACGCCACAGCCAATGAGGCTTTCCTTTAATTACAATCCTCACTTCGTCGAGATGCCATACATCTCCAGGCTTGGCGACTTTGCATTTTAAACGACGTGCATAAGCCATACCGCATGGGCTATGAGTTCACGTGGAAAGCGATGCCGTTTGTAAGTCACTGGGGCTTGTTCATCCACTCCGTTTAACACGATGAACTTAACGTAACAGCACCGTCTGAAGGACTGGGAAAAGCCCGATACAATCAACACGGACAAAGCCTCGACCGGTGATGGCATTTTAAATGCGCGAAGCAGAGATTACTATTTAGGGTGGGACAAAAAGCTATGGCATAAACATAATTTTTATCCAATTCCAACATAGGGCTCTTTTATTTTTGAGAATAAACATATAGAGAAAATAAGCATATACAAATTGACAGAATTAAAAATAAATATCTAATTAGTTTATTAGATATTCTGTCCGTTTTTAAAGAAATTATTAATAATATAATAGAAGCCAAAGGAAACAAAAATCCAAAAGGCCCAAATGGAAGATTCTTAAAAAAAAGCGGGATAACAGGTGCTGTCACGTTAACTTATGATGGTTGTGATAAGCGCTTTTAAGGTTCATTCATGCAGCGAGAGAGGCCGCAACCTTCCACTGTTCGAAGGCTTGAATGCGATGACTGTGTCGTGTGAGAGCGTTGGTGTTAGCGGCGGGTGGAATGAAAAGATTACGGACGGTAGAAAAGACAGAGACGAACCTCTGACATCCGCTTGGTGATCTGAATTTTTGCATCACTCGTTCACGTTTTCGGAGCGGTAAATGACTATTTTCAGCACGGTTATTCAGGCCTTTATGGGAAAGATGTCGAACAGATAAGCGGAGTTTCCGCTTTGCCGCTCCGTATGATTTCAGCTTATCCGTAATGATGCGCCGCGGACGCACGCCTTGCTTGCGCAAAAGGCGAGTCAGTAAACGCTGAGCGGCCTTGGTATTGCGTCGTGTCTGTAAGATTTCATCAAGGATATAGCCGTCCTGATCAACGGCACGCCATAGCCAATGAACTTGGCCACCAATAACGATCCTCACTTCGTCGAGATGCCATACATCGCCAGGCTTGGCAGCTTTGCGCTTTAAGCGACGAGCATAAGTCACACCAAATTTCAGGCTCCAGCGACGAATGGTCTCATACGACACCATCATCCCACGTTCGAGCAGCATTTCTTCAATCAAGCGAAAGCTCAAAGGGAACCGAAAATACAGCCACACTGCATGGGCTATCAGCTCACGCGGAAAACGATGCCGTTTGTAACTTACTGGAGGGATACTCATGTCCGTCACTTAACACGCTGAACTTAACGTGACAGCACCCCAACGCTCTCACACGACACAATCATCGCATCCAAGCTTTTGCACAGTGGAAAACCGCAGCCTTTCTCGAGGCATAAGTTAACGTGACAGCACCATTAAAAGAAAAGGAGAAATAAAATGTCTGAAATAGATCCACGTTCTGATATTCGTGAATACATTAAAAAATATGGCGTATTAAAAAATCAAAGGAATGTCTCTGAAGAGATCTGTCAAAAATATAAAGGAAAATTACCACAAGCACTGATACAGTTTTGGCGTGAATATGGAATTGGAACGTGGTTAGACGGAAAATTTCAGTTTTGTATTCCTTCTGACTATGCAGATATTGTTGATATTCTCTTTGAAGGAGATCCCGACATTCGTCCCCAGAGAACTCATATCGTGGGGTTTTCAGCTTTTGGTGATCTACTTATTTGGAATGAAGACCTACAAACTTGTGAAGTAAATTTACCATTATCAACTATGAAAATATACCAATGGAACTATAATGAATTAGGATCGAAAAATTATTATTTAAAAGGCCCCATTGCAGCTTTGAGTTTTGATCATAGATACAATTTCCCTACCGATAATAAAAATTATACGTCTTTATTTAAAGAGACATTAGATGTAATCGGAGAAATCACTTTAGGTGAATGTTATGGTTTCTTTCCTGCGTTAGCCCTTGGTGGTGTTCCTGCTCTTAAGCATATTAAAAAAGTTGATGCTAAAGTTCATTTCAACATGTTAGCTCAAATGGGGCCTTTACGTATCCGGCGTTTAAATGAGCAAGAAGAAATTGAATTTTTCCGCTATGCAGGTGCAGAGCAGTAGAAAATTTTGAACAGGAAGGAACTTTCATAATATTTCCTCCTGTTAATTAACATCCCCACAATTTCTGAGCGATTTGGTGCTCTTCCTGGCCTGAGGCATTGGCGTAGATAGCCGTGGTGGAAAGCTGAGCATGCCCCAACCATTTCTGAATGAGATTAAGCGGGATCCCTTTTGAGACTGCGGCCACACCAAACGCATGCCGTAACCCTTTAGGCGATGCAGCGGGACCTGAAAGGCCTGCCTCTTGCATGACCCGATGCACCATGCGCCACCCCGTCATGCGCGCCACAGGCCATAACCGAAGCGATTGCCCTCGATCGCGTTTCTTCTGCGCCTGACGTACCCCATGCACGAGATCCAGCGTTTCTAAAACAACCGGCGGCACGGGCACGGCCCGATAAATCCCGGCCTGACGTTTCTTTAAACTCTCAAAGATCACCACTCCTGCAACCAGATCCACCCGATCGGCCGTTAAAGCAAGCGCTTCTGATAAACGACATCCCGACCAGGCGAGTAACAAACATAAGCTCCGCACCTCCCGCGGGAAATGCTCTGCAGCCTTTAAAAAACCAGCCCGCTCTGATTCAGTTAGGTATTTCCGTGCCCCGGATGGATCAAAGAGCTGCATGCCGGTTAAGGACCCGGACCCATCCGCATGAAAAGACCGAGGGGGTGATATCCCCTTTCGCGTTTTCAAACCTGAACGAGGCGATGAGCCGCGCTGAGACGAACGAGAAGCGGTCATGGTTTGTCTTTCAGCTGATAGCCACGGCGTTGCTTCTTCTGCACCCAGTGCTGGAGGGCTTCTTGCGCCTTGTTAGGTTCCTCAAAAATTTCAGAACGTTCTTGCCCAGTCGTGCCAATCCGTCCCCAAGACCGGGTCAAACAAGAATGACCAAAAAGATCGATCCCCACCTCCAGCTGGTAAAAGCGCCAACAGTGACGCGACGGCTCAATGCGTTCCAACCGAACCGGATCTGAAAAGAGGGAAAAAGGCTTTTTGGTCATAATCTCTTGAGTAATGTAACACAAAGAGGAAAAAAGACCAAAGGCGGATGGGCGAAACCGGGATGGGCTTAGATGGAGAGAAGGGGGGTGTGTTACACTATAAGCCATAACGTAACACAGCTTATTCGCTCTTCTTCGCATCCTTCGTCCCCATCCCCGTCACACCAAGGGTGCAATGGTGTATGAAGAAATCAAAAAATACTGAGATAAGGGGAGATGAGATAGGCTGCTATAAGGCGCTATAAGGCGCTATAAGGCTTAAAAAGCCATTTTAATTTCGTCCCTCTGTCAACACAAAAATAATGAATTCACCTTTATTTTCAGAGAGATCTGCTCCGGCTTATGTTTTTTGATTGTCTCGACTGCACCATATGGATATACAAATTGAATATACATGAAGGATTTAAGATGCTGACCCGCACAACACTCTTCTTGTCGAACCGTTCTCAAGCGGTGCGTCTTCCCAAAGCTGTTTCTTTTGCCTCCGACCTGAAAGAGGTGGTCATCATTCCCGATGGTGCACGCCGGATCATTGCACCAGCCGATGCAGCTTGGGATGACTTTTTTACGTCACCCGGTATTGAACTCGCCCCTCGCAATCAGCCCGAGATACAGGAGCGTGAAAGCTTTTGATGCTCCGCTACGCACTCGACACGAATTTCTGTATTCGTGTATTGCGCGATCGACCTCAGAGCTTAAGAGAACGCTTTAACGAGAATGCGAATGCGCTCTGCATTTCTGATGTTGTCTTGTATGAACTCCTCTATGGTGCAGAAAAATCTCAGGATCCGGTAAAACATCGGCGACAGGTCGAGCTTTTTGGGTGCTGTCACGTTAAGTTCAGCGTGTTAAGTGACGGACATGAGTATCCCTCCAGTAAGTTACAAACGGCATCGTTTTCCGCGTGAGCTGATAGCCCATGCAGTGTGGCTGTATTTTCGGTTCCCTTTGAGCTTTCGCTTGATTGAAGAAATGCTGCTCGAACGTGGGATGATGGTGTCGTATGAGACCATTCGTCGCTGGAGCCTGAAATTTGGTGTGACTTATGCTCGTCGCTTAAAGCGCAAAGCTGCCAAGCCTGGCGATGTATGGCATCTCGACGAAGTGAGGATCGTTATTGGTGGCCAAGTTCATTGGCTGTGGCGTGCCGTTGATCAGGACGGCTATATCCTTGATGAAATCTTACAGACACGACGCAATACCAAGGCCGCTCAGCGTTTACTGACTCGCCTTTTGCGCAAGCAAGGCGTGCGTCCGCGGCGCATCATTACGGATAAGCTGAAATCATACGGAGCGGCAAAGCGGAAACTCCGCTTATCTGTTCGACATCTTTCCCATAAAGGCCTGAATAACCGTGCTGAAAATAGTCATTTACCGCTCCGAAAACGTGAACGAGTGATGCAAAAATTCAGATCACCAAGCGGATGTCAGAGGTTCGTCTCTGTCTTTTCTACCGTCCGTAATCTTTTCATTCCACCCGCCGCTAACACCAACGCTCTCACACGACACAGTCATCGCATTCAAGCCTTCGAACAGTGGAAGGTTGCGGCCTCTCTCGCTGCATGAATGAACCTTAAAAGCGCTTATCACAACCATCATAAGTTAACGTGACAGCACCGGTACTAATTCTTTTTTACAATACCGGAAAAATGTATTCTTCCAGCGTTACTCTCAAAATAAGGATACCACCCTTTCTGGTGCTGTCACGTTAAATTCATCGGGTTAGATCTAGGTATGAAATGATTTTTGCATGTTATTGGCCTCTTAATTTTAGAATGCAAGAAAGTTATCACCTAATAAAAATGTATCGAAACGAGATTATATAATGCTTGAAAGAAATACTTCGTTCGTTAAAGGCCATACGATGCGCCTGGACGATTACCGATTTGGTGGTCCGGGAAACATAGGCACTCCTGATAAGCCTTCTATTTGGCTTTGCGGTATCGAGTTCGGTGAAGCTCAAAATATAAATTCTAATTTGGCTGAAGAAGAAGGGTATTCGGTCGAAAAGCAATGGGGTTGGGGCTATAATCGAAAAGCCCATAAGCTTCTTTGTTGTATTGAAGGCTATCCGATCAGCGAAGCTTTTAAATTCGCCAAAGAGCGGAGTATTTTTGCGTCCCCTGACTGCAATTACATGCTCACAAACCTTTTTCCTGAAAACTGCCTAACCGTTGATACATGGTCGGCTGAGGCGCAGGAACGTACGGGTTTTGCGCGGAAAATAGACTATATTAATCATGTTAGAAATGTCTGTTTTAAAACGATGAGAACACAGGTGAAAACTCATAAACCAAAGTTGTTTATTGGCGTGGGTGTGGCGCATGAGCGTGATTTCGTAAATATCGTCTCAGAGCCTGAAATTAAGTGCGAACTTACTGAGTTTAAAGTTGGAAGATATACGAAGCGTATAAGACTGTATCGGGGCGAAACGCCACTCGTAGTGATACCGCATCTGAGTAGTGCAAGTGGCCTCAACAGCAATGAATCTATCGAGAAATCTGGGAAAATCATTCGTGAATGGTTGCTGTAAAAGAGATGATACGATGTTCAGGTCAGTATGTTCAATAACAGGTATAAACAGCAAATAGCTCTTCGGGTAATGTAATCAAGGCTTTAAAGAATAAAAGAAATAACCTCTATGACTTATCATCTTCCTGGTTTTAGCTTTGATCCTCCAGAAAACACACAAGATAATAGTATTATTGCATTAACCCTTTCCCCTCCCAATACAACACCTTTTAATGTTCACTTTATACATTCTCCTATCCCTTTAGAAACAACGCTTGAGGAGTTTATAATAAAGGATCTGACAATTCGAAAAGAACATGATGATTATATTTTAAAGTGGAAAAAACCATATCAACAAACAAATCTATCTGGATTTATTCTTGCAGGATTTATAGAAGAGACAGATGAACGTCGTCTTTATATTTTATCAGGAAATAAAGTGTTAATTTTAACGGCACATACACAAGGAATATTTTCTTCAGAACAACTTCATACATTAAATCAACTTGTCCAAAGTCTACGGGTTAATACTCAAAACGAGATATGAAATGTTAATAAGCATAGCGAAAGAGGCCTTATAATGGGAAAACCTGCGGCACGTATAACAGATATGCACATTTGTCCTGAAACGACAGGGACAGTTCCTCATGTCGGAGGACCAATTATTAAAGGCTCGGATAACGTATTTATTAATGGACTTCCTGCGGCCAGAATTGGAGATAACCTCATCTGTCATGGTCCAATGGATATCATAGCAGCAGGATCGCCTACCGTTTTAATTAACGGAAAACCTGCGGCTCGCATGGGAGATCAAACAGCACATGGCGGGGTAATTATTAAAGGAAGTTCCAACGTCATTATTGGCGATGGGGGAAATTTTGGAAACAATATTATAGGTACGCCTTGCCCTAAAAAAGCAGCATCAAGCGGTGCACCATTTTACGACCCATCATAAGATTATATTTTATGCCTCAGGACAGATCTATTAAAGAAATACGGAATAAGCTCTCACAATGGTCTCAAGCCCCCATTTTCGTGGCTTTAGATGGAGCATTATTCAATAATCTTCCACGTCTTTTAGACGATGCTGGGTTTAACGCCCTTTCACTCTTTATCGAACAAACGGACCCAGAGAGTATCCGGGTTTCTCCTCAGTTTGTCAGCGTTCCTCATAATCGATTGGAAGAGTTTTTAAATATTCCAAAGGTAAGCAAAGGATGCGTTTTCTGGAATGCTCCTAATTGTGAGCCTATGAGCTTTTATCGTCACCTACGGAGCCTTTCCATGGTGCGAATTCCTTATAAAAAACAAACAACAGCTGACGCCCACCGTACTCGAATGGTTTTTTTTCGGCATTTTGATCCCGCAACAGTTGCTATTACTCTCCCTGTTCTCAGACCAGAGCAACGTGCTCGACTGTTTGGTCCCGCTCAATCATTACTGATTGATGCTCCAGAAGGGGTCTTGGAAGCCAAAAAACAGTCCAATTGGCCGCCGCCAGAAAAAGGTTTTTTAACGTTTGATGCAGAACAAATGGCCCGCATATCAGAAGCGCTTGCTTTACGGTCCAAACGCGCCATTGCTTCCTATTTACGCGATACGGCGTCTCAGAAAACAGCACATTTATCGGATAATGAATTGCTTACATATATAAGCCAACAAGAAAAAATTGCGCACGAATATGGAGTGACAAGTGAAGCTGGAATAGGGCGTTTTTGCTGGCTTCAACTCATGTCGGATGGAAAATTCATTCAAATTAAAACAGTTCAGATCATGATACGCAGCCCTGAAAATAGTCCAGATGATAATCTGATTAAGATCATGGATCAGATCGCCTATATACAAAGTCAGCGAGAGAGTGGTTTATGAGTGACACAACATCTGACACTTTTGAAGGTTTAATTTTTCTCGGTATTTTTGGAATAGCGTATGAGACTATTTATGCTCAAAATTTGGCTCACACACAGCTTAAAAAGAAAGCGGATTCAGAGCCTTGTATTGAATGTGGAGATATTCCCTGTTTCCCAGGCGGACCTACTCCACAAGACCGAGCTGAAACTCAGGCAGAACTAAATAAGCAGGAAGAATTTATTAATAGTATGTCTCCTCAAGAAATGAGGAAACGTATTCTTGAGGCTGATGGAAGAAAAAAACAAACGGGATCTTATCGACCTGAGGGGGATGCCGCAGATAGAGCTTTAACAAGAAAAGGTTATTATCAACAAGAGGTAGATACACTAAGACTTGAAAAAATAAAGCGAGGGATTCCAGAAGAGCAAGCAGAGGAAGAGGCTAAAGCAGAAACTGATAAAAAGATACAAAGACTTGATGCTGCTCATATTATAGACTCTATCATCGGAGGTAATAAAGAAGATGCCTGTTTTATGTCTATGGGACCTAGAGGAGCAAACAGACGAGTAGGAAGTGCATGGGCTCGTAAAGGTCGACGACAAGCTTTATTTAATGCTGTTAAAAATGCTATAAAGACGGGCAAACACAGAATGGATATTCATCTTGAGGTGTGTGAAGAGAATATGGGGACTGACCCCTGTGTGGATTTGCCTGACCCTGATATAGTACCTGATAATAATTCATCGACCTCATTGGATAAATGAAATGACAAAATTATCTTCTGGATTTCAATATCTTATTAAAAAATTTGGACCTCCTCAGAATGGAGAACCAGTTCCAAAAGAAGTTCGAGAGGCTTATGCGTCGCGGGTTCCACAGACAATGCTGGACTTTTGGGAGGAATATGGAACAGGTCTTTGGCTAGACGGATATTTTCAACTCTGTCGTCCAGATCAATATCAAAGTCTAGTTGATTTTATTCTTCAAGGTGATCCAGATTTTCCACCAGAAAAATCTGTTTTAATTGGTTTTTCTGCTTTTGGGACGCTGTTGATTTGGAATAATAAAAATTACTTTCTCAAAATATCATTATACAATAAAATAGCTTACTCTTTTCATCTTTCTCCTGATTTCCCTATTCTTCCCCCAGATAAAGATATTTCGGCCGTCCTTATAAGTATAGATAGTGAAGTTTTTGACTACCTAGAGCGTACAAAGGAAGCAAAGCCTCTTTTTAAACGTGCTCTAAAAAAGTTGGGCCCATTAGCTTATGGTGAGTGTTATGGGTTTATTCCTGCTTTAGAACTTGGAGGACGTGAAGTGTTGGAAGAAGTCCATAAACGTCCAGCACGCCCTTATTTCCAAATGGTAGCAGATCTCGACCCGATCGCGCTGCGTTATAATGACCTTGAAAATCATCAAGTTCGTTTTGTTCGCTACCTTGGAGAGCCGGCAGCTTAAATTGGCTAAATGATGAGATGCTATCAGGCGGTTGAACGGTGCTGTCACATTAACTTATGGAACCGCGAGAAGCATTTCCGAGTGGATTTCACACAGGGAGATAGGCTGCGACCTTCCATTGTGCAAAGGCTTGAATGCGATGACTGTGTCATGTGAGAGCATTAGTGTTAGCGGCGGGTGGAATGAAGAGATTACGGACGGTAGAAAAAACAAAGACGAACCTCTGACATCCGCTTGGTGATCTGAATTTTTGCATCACCCGTTCACGCTTTCGGAGCGGTAGATGACTGTTTTCCGCACGATTATTCAGGCCTTTATGGGAAAGATGTCGGACAGATAGGTGGAGTTTCCGCTTTGCCGCTCCGTATGATTTCAGCTTATCCGTAATCATCTGCCGTGGACACGCTCCTTGCTTACGCAAAAGGCGGGTCAGTAAACGCTGAGCGGCTTTAGTATTACGTCGTGTCTGTAAGATTTCATCGAGGATATAACCTTTTTGGGTGATGTCACGTTAACTTTTCATACGAATATTATAGCAATTTGTTTATACGATACGGATAAAGACAGCATAAATATTACGTCGATATAGCATTATCGTTGTTTTAAATTTCCAAAAATTGTTTCGATATCCGTTAATGTGACAGCCCCCGGAAATACAGCCACACTGTGTGCGCAATTAATTCACGTGGAAAGCGATGCGTTTATAACTTATTGGAGACGCAGTCATGCACCCCATCTAACACGATGAACTTAACGTGACAGCACCCATTGACCCTTATGGGTTACATCAATACCTTGTAACCTATGGGTGCCATCTCTACATTGACCCCTATGAGTTACATAGTTATCTTACAACCTATAAGTTTCATCACCTATGAAAGCTTGTAAGATCGGAGTTTAACCTATGCAGGGCATATTCAACGCAGCGGACATCGGAAGCCAGGTTAGAGAGAAACGACTGGCGCAGGGAATGAACCAGACCGTTCTGGCCCAAAAGCTAGGCTGCTCTAGGAAGTGGGTTTCTGACATCGAACAAGGCAACGAGACGGCCGAAATTGGTCGAGTGCTGCGTGCCTTGGCTATGCTCGGAATCAAGATTTTTGTTGGACAGTCTGAAGCCGTAGAAAGCAAAGAGATCTCTCCTCAGTATAACGAAATTCTGGCGCACCGCGACCAGTTTGGTGAGGTGCCGCAAGCTATGGAAAGGATAGCCAAGCTGGGACTAGTCGGGAACCCGATGAAGGAAAACCTGG
This sequence comes from Swingsia samuiensis, assembly GCF_006542355.1. NCBI lineage: Bacteria > Pseudomonadati > Pseudomonadota > Alphaproteobacteria > Acetobacterales > Acetobacteraceae > Swingsia > Swingsia samuiensis. The sequence continues at coordinate 16,531 of NZ_CP038142.1, forward strand.
AAAGGACCATCGGTCCAAAACTGCTTCCCGTCCAACTACCGGAGGCGTTCAAACACGAGGGCCAGCCATCAGCCGCCACAACAGAAGAGGTTTCCGCTACAAAGCCGCAACTACCTAAGCCAGGAGATGGTGAGGATGACTGAACTTGCTGTCCTAGTTTCCGGCAAGCTTTGCGCTTACGTCACGGACGCAGGAGGCACCCAACGGCTCAAGTATGTCGAATGCGACCAGGATGGCCTACCTCCGACCACCATTTCTCTCTCGATGCCGGTCAGGGAGGAGGGATATGGCGGAGGGGGGCTGTCACATTAACGGATATCGAAACAATTTTTGGAAATTTAAAACAACGATAATGCTATATCGACGTAATATTTATGCTGTCTTTATCCGTATCGTATAAACAAATTGCTATAATATTCGTATGAAAAATTAACGTGACATCACCTATTTCCGTTTTCCATTGAGCTTTCGCTTGATCGAAGAAATGCTGCTCGAACGTGGGATTGTGGTGTCGTATGAAACGATCCGTCGCTGGAGCCTGAAATTTGGTGTGGCTTACGCTCGTCGTTTACGGCGTAAAGCTGCCAAGCCTGGCGATGTATGGCACCTCGATGAAGTGAGGATCGTCATCGGTGGTAAGGCGCACTGGTTGTGGCGTGCTGTAGACCAAGACGGTTATATCCTTGATGAAATCTTACAGACACGACGCAATACTAAAGCTGCTCAGCGTTTATTGACCCGTCTTTTACGTAAGCAAGATGTACGTCCACGGCAGATGATTACGGATAAGCTAAAATCCTATGGGGCCGCGAAACGTAAACTTCGCCTGTCTGTTCGACACCTGTCTCATAAAGGGCTAAACAATCGAGCGGAAAACAGCCATTTACCGCTGCGAAAACGGGAACGGACCATGCAAAGATTCCGTTCTCCCGGCGGATGTCAGAGGTTTTTAACCGTCTTCTCTGCCGTTCGAAATCTCTTCGTGCCACCCACCACTAACACCAACGCTCTCACACGACACAATCATCTCATCCAAGCTTTCGCACAGTGGAACGTCGTGACATCTCTCGCTGCTTGAAAGAATTTTAAAGCGCTTATCACGACTATCATAAATTAACGTGACAGCACCACCCGCATGTGGCATGGAACGGCTCTTTAGATGATCGTAAAGCGCAAGCTGCGGAAAATCGACCGCCCATGCAGCTTGAGCTGTTACATGGGGGGCCTCGTGACCGACATTCCTATTGCTTTTCCGGATACAGAAATGGGATTCGACGCATCTTCGATTGATGCAGATAAATTTTCTGAAAAATTTATTGAAGAATTTAAGAATGAACTAACCACCAGGATGTCGGAAGATAAAAGAAAGCGTGTCCCAATAGTCACGGAGTACGTTATAAAATCTGCCGTATCTGCTGCGAATACGGCAGTCTTTGATCAAACATGGCAGTTTAATTATAATATAAATATAGAAGTTTCTGCGCATAAAGAGCGTAAACTATTAGAGGAGCATATTGAATCAGATAAAAATCTTGAAAATATCAAAATAACTTCTTGTTTAGGCGGCGACCTAGACGTCCAAATTAGAATCGGCAACAAAGTTTTGGTTAATCTTGAGTCAGAACTTGGTGGTGCTCGCCAGAGGGCTGAAGACCTAGCAAAGCTCACCTCTCACACCCATCCGCCGATTGTATCCATTATGGTATCCAGAGGAAAATCCAGAAAAGAAGTTGAAAGTATAAAGAAAAATATTTCAAATAAATCAAATGAAAATACTGGTGATCTTATTTCTATAACTATTTATTGGAAAAATAATTCTCGCATTAAAGAGGCAGAAATTATTATCGATAAAGTTAGGTAATTCACCTAACAATAAAGATAGCAGCCAAACCCCTGCCATAGTTACACCTTCAGCTCCCGCTGAGTGACAGGCTTCGGGACCGGGCTTGCTGGGCCTCCTGCTGGCGCTGCTTCTGCCGTTCCAGCTCAGCGGCCTTCCGGGCTTCCTCGGCCGCCCGGATGTCCTTCTGGCGTCTGATCTCAGCCTGACGCACCAGCTCCTTCCCCTGGTGCTCAAAACTCCGGTGGTCCACCCGCTGTTCGACCTGGTGCCGTGGTGCTGTCACGTTAATTTATGATAGTCGTGATAAGCGCTTTAAAATTCTTTCAAGCAGCGAGAGATGTCACGACGTTCCACTGTGCGAAAGCTTGGATGAGATGATTGTGTCGTGTGAGAGCGTTGGTGTTAGTGGTGGGTGGCACGAAGAGATTTCGAACGGCAGAGAAGACGGTTAAAAACCTCTGACATCCGCTTGGTGATCTGAATTTTTGCATCACTCGTTCACGTTTTCGGAGCGGTAAATGACTATTTTCAGCACGGTTATTCAGGCCTTTATGGGAAAGATGTCGAACAGATAAGCGGAGTTTCCGCTTTGCCGCTCCGTATGATTTCAGCTTATCCGTAATGATGCGCCGCGGACGCACGCCTTGCTTGCGCAAAAGGCGAGTCAGTAAACGCTGAGCGGCCTTGGTATTGCGTCGTGTCTGTAAGATTTCATCAAGGATATAGCCGTCCTGATCAACGGCACGCCACAGCCAATGAACTTGGCCACCAATAACGATCCTCACTTCGTCGAGATGCCATACATCGCCAGGCTTGGCAGCTTTGCGCTTTAAGCGACGAGCATAAGTCACACCAAATTTCAGGCTCCAGCGACGAATGGTCTCATACGACACCATCATCCCACGTTCGAGCAGCATTTCTTCAATCAAGCGAAAGCTCAAAGGGAACCGAAAATACAGCCACACTGCATGGGCTATCAGCTCACGCGGAAAACGATGCCGTTTGTAACTTACTGGAGGGATACTCATGTCCGTCACTTAACACGCTGAACTTAACGTGACAGCACCCGGTTTTGAGGGAGGCGCGACAGAGTTAACGGGACATCACTAGGTGATCCTGTGGATGGTTCGCTGGTATTGCCGCTACGGGATCTATATCTTTTGAAAAGCCCAAAAATCAGGTCTATTCCAGACTTTGCAGCAGAGCCTTAATTAGTATAGCGCATAGCTTCCACGAACAGCCTGAATGCCGTCAATTAAAACTTGGCCCATCTTGGCCCGAAAGCGAAAAAACGGCTTGTCAGGGCCAAGTCGGGCCGTTTAAGACAAAACTCTGACTGGCAAGATATGTGACCATGTGCATGGTCACAGCCTTATTTGCATTTCATACTCAACGATTTGTAACAGAGCCCGTACGCTTGCCAAAGTCACATAACTGACGACTATTCGTCCCGAACCCGCATAATGGTCTGTCGGCTTGTCAAAAATTTTCGAGCTATAGCTGAAATAGTAGATCCTTTTGCCAATTCAGCCCGCACATCCTTTTTCTGCTTTTCGGTAAGCACTGAAGGTCGTCCCAGAGTTTTCCCTTCAGCCTTTGCGCGTTTAAGGCCGGATTGTGTGCGTTCGATCAACAGATCCCGTTCGAACTGAGCAACAGCATTGAGCACCTGCATCGTCATCGTGCCAGATGAACTGGTGAGGTCTGCTCCCCCAAGGGCAAGACAGTAAACTCTGACGCCAATCTCTGTGAGTGCTTTAACGGTGGTACTAACGTCAATTGCATCGCGGCCCAAACGGTCGAGCTTGGTTACAATCAAAATATCTCCAGCCTCTAGTCTATCCATGAGACGTGAAAATCCCCGTCGACGTGCAATAGGGGTACTGCCAGAAATTGTTTCGGTGACAATCCGGTGTGGCTCAACATGAAAACCGGCGGCTTTAATGTCCTGAATCTGGTTTTCGGTTGTTTGTCCGACGGTCGAAACGCGGACATACGCAAAGGTACGAGGCATAGAAGAATTTCGTCCAAATAATATGTCCGAAATATAGAATATGTTCAAAATACTGTCGACATAATTTACGAACATCCCATTAAAACCTGTCCGCAAATGAGCGGTTTCGGATAGGTCTAGACAGCCGCGTCTTGATGGACCTTGGCTGTTATATCCACGCCTAAAGCGCGCATAACAGCGAGTGTTGTTTTCAATGTTGGGTTTCCACGCTCACTAAACGAACGATAGAGCTGTTCACGTGACAGACCCGTCTGTCGCGCAATCTCACTCATACCCTTGGCACGAGCCACGACCCCTAAAGCTTTCGCGATATAAGCCGCATCTGCCGTTTCAAAGGCATCCGCCATAAAGGCTGCGATTTCTTCATCATCGACAAGAGCAGAGGCTGGATCGTAATTTGTTAGTTTCTCAGTCATTTCGTTCACTCCATTTACGCGCCAAGTGCTTTGCGGTCATGATGTCTTTTGATTGTGAACCTTTATCGCCACCGCACAGCAAAATAATAACAACAGAACCACGTTGCTGAAAATAAACACGGTATCCCGGTCCGTAATGGATACGCAGTTCACTCACACCCTCACCAACAGATTTTACATCTCCAGGCAAACCTGCAGCGAGACGCATCAGTCGTGCTGCAATCATCGTTTTTGCTCGCTTATCCCGTAGACGAGATTCCCATTTGGTAAAAGTTGATGTCTGCTTCAGTTCAATCATAATTACGTTGTAGTATAAAAACTACGTTAAGGCGATCCTTATTTCTACACCCTATATCCATCATAATGAAAAATTACGCGCGAGCAGGCGCGAATACATTCGGACACCTCCCGCATTCCGAACCAAAAAGACTTAAAGGAAGCAAGTAAAAAGGGATTTGCTTAAGGGGCAAAGCAGCGCCTGGATCAGACGGTCATTTGGTTTTGAAAGTAGTGCTTAAAAATGATGCTATTTTTTGGTGCTGTCACGTTAACTTATGATGGTCGTGATAAGCACTTTAAAATTCTTTCAGGCAAGCGAGAGATGCCACGACAGTTCTACTGTGCGAAAGCTTGGATGAGATAATTGTGTCGTGTGAGAGCGTTGGTGTTAGCCGCGGGTCGCACGAAGAGATTACGAACGGTAGAAAAGACGGAGACGAACCTCTGACATCCGCCGGGAGAACGGAATCTTTGCATGGTCTATTCCCGTTTTCGAAGCGGTAAATGGCTGTTTTATGCGCGATTGTTCAGTCCTTTGTGAGAAAGATGCCGAACAGAAAGACAAAGTTTACGCTTTGCGACCCCATACGATTTCAGTTTATCCGTAATCATCCACCGTGAACGTACAGCCTTGCTTGCGCAAAAGGCGGGTCAGTAAACGCTTAGCCGCTTGAGTATTGCGTTGTGTCTGTAAGATTTCATCAAGGATATAACCATCTTGGTCTACAGCACGCTACAGTCCATGAGGCTTTCCTTTAATCACAATCCTTACTTCGTCGAGATGCCATACATCTCCAAGCTTGGCGACTTTGCGTTTTAAACGACAAGCATAAGCCATACCGGGTGCGCAATTAATTCACGTGGAAAGCGGTGTCTTTTGTAACTCACTGGGGCGTGTTCATCAGCTCCATCTAACATGCTGAACTTAACGTGACAGCAGCGATAGAAATTTATAATAATAATTATATTCCTGTGGAAACACCGTCTTTTAGGAACTAAAGTTTCATTTAACTAATTGAATAATAATGATAAAAGACACTTTTGAAGTTCTAAAACTAATTAAAACAATAAAACTTGATTAAAACCTAATCTTTGTGGATAAATGTGAACTATCATACTAATTCCATCATGATAAAAAAAGCCTCATTGGCTATGGTCTACTGTAAATCAGAACGATTATATCCTCGACAAAATTCTGTAAAAACGACGTAAAATCTAGTAAACATTTATTAAGTCACTTTTTACACAAGCAAGATCTACGTCCATGATACATTATTACGGATAAACTCAAATCTTATGAAACCATAAAACTTAAATAACCACGTAGAAAACAATTCTTTACGTTTGAACACGTAAAATTTCATCAAGACACGTAGTATAACGTGGTGAAAGCATCCCTGCCCTTGGTCTCCAGCCTTGTTGAATTTTGGTTGAGGCGGGTCTTAGTGTATCTCGTCCATAACGGGCATTGATAGCATCCATAGCCTCCATGAGAGCTAAGGATTTTTCAGGAGAGCGAGATGCAAAGAGGGACGGTTGCTGATGGATCGGTCTTAGATCGTTAAGAGAGATCCCTGCTTTGGCATATCGAAAGCCCGAACGCCACAAAGGCTGTGCTAGGCTGGTTGCTATTCGAATAAGATCTCGCGTATCGGAGGTCGGCTCTATCGATAAAGATGCCGAAGGAGCGTACCAAGGATCACCATTATGGGGATTAGTCCGCATCATGACGGACAGATGCGCTGCCTGCAAATCCTCACGACGTAGAGTTTCAGCAGCACGGTGAGCGAATAAAGCCAACGCTTCGCGTATATCCTCCCACTCGGTTAAGAGGACCCCAAAGCTACGAGAAGAAACAATTCCTTTTCGTGGCTGAAGCACATCCGAAAGACCAAGACAGGATTGTCCTTTCAGCTCTGCCTGAACACGGGCACCCACAACGGTGAGCAGTGAGCGCGTGTGGTGGGGATCCAAAGCTACAAAATCAGCAATTGTTGTAACGCCTTGGCGTTTTAGTTTCTCAGAAACTTTTCGTCCAATTCCCCAAACCTCATCAATGGATAAGCGCTTGTACCATTTCTTGCGCTGATCGGGATCTGTCAGATCACAAAGCCCATTATATTGAGGATCCTCTTTAGCTAAAGCATTCGCCAATTTAGCAATAGTTTTAGTGGGCCCCCATCCGATACACGTAGGAATTTTAACGTGATGACGTATGTCATCACGTAAGCCTTTACAAAAATCATTGAGGTCATAAGGAAGATTGCTAAGATCGAGAAACATTTCATCAATGGAATATGCTTCAACTGAAGGAACTCGGGCGCTGAGAACCTCATACATGCGTTGTGACATATCCGCATACAGAGCATAATTTGACGAATACCAGATGACATCTCTATTTTTTGGGTGTTTTCGAGCGAGATGCCAGGGCTCTCCCATTTTAATGCCCAGACTTTTGGCTTCTTGAGTACGGGCAATAGCACAGCCGTCATTATTGCTCAGAACCACGACGGGACGTTGTTTTAAGCGAGGTTCAAAAGCCCGCTGACAGGAACAATAAAACGCATTGCCATCAATAAGGCCAAAGACAGCCATTACACAGTGGCCCGTACTAAACCACACGCAACTGCCCAGATTGAAACATTATTCTCTTCTAAAGAGAGAAACTGACGTCCAGAAGCAGTTAAAAAAGAGATTCCTGGCTGACCTTTTTGAAGGGTATATTCACACGCCTTAAAGTCATCTTCTAAACTAGCAATGACAACACAGCCTAAAGTCGCTGGTTTAGCCGCATCCACGATGAGAATATCACCGGTATGAATGCCTCGCTCAACCAATCCATCTCCCTCAATGCGCACGGGATAACGACTGGGCTGTTGAAGACTGAGAACATCTTGGATTAAATCCAAAGACTGTTCTACATGCTGAGAGGCGGGAGACGCAAAGCCGCTTGTACGATCGCCACGATAGGTCATGATGTTCTTATTATAATAAGAACATAACGTGAACAACAGGAAAGATAGGCTGATATAGGCTCTGTTGCAAAGTTTGAGCTCTTGCTTGAAGGCTTTATTGGCTTTGAGATGAGGCGGTTGGTATGAGTGATTTCAAGGGAGGTCATTTTCATGGAGAGGTGATCCTCTGGGCCGTTCGTTGGACTTGTCGCTATGGGACCAGCTATCGCGACCTTGAAACGATGCTCTGTGAACGTGGTGTTCTCGTCGATCACTCAACGATCTACCGCTGAGTTCAGCGCTATGCGCCTGAGATGGAAAAGCGTCTTCGTTGGTATTGGAAACGTCCGTCCTTTTCCCGCAGCTGGCGGATTGATGAGACTTACATCAAGATCAAAGGGAAATAGGCCTATTTGTATCGGGCTGTCGATAAGGCTAGCCATACGATTGATTTCTATCTGTCGCCAACTCGAAATGCAAGGCGGTCAAGAGTTTCTTGGGCAAGGCCGTGAACGGACTAAAAGACTGGGAGAAGACCGAGACGATTAATACAGACAAATCCCCGACCTATGGCCTCGTGATCAAAGAGCTAAAATATGCAGGCAAACTGCCTAGCCTGTGCGCGCTTTGAAAAAAAACAGGCTAAATTCTTCCAGTTCCAAGATGGTATCATGGGAGAGGTGCGTCTAGTTGAAAGCCAGTTCGGGATCTACATATTCTAAAAAACTCGGAAATCAAGACCGTATAAACCATTCCAAACTTTGCAACAGGGCCTGCCGATGTTTCTCAGTACGAACTGGTTATGTTACCATTTTGTTTAAAGATTAGGCTTTTTTTAAAAAGCCTGATCGTAAGTCTCTTTTTCGTCGATGACAAAGTCTAAAATATTGATAATTCGGTCTCGATACTCAGACTTTAATTTGAGATATAAAAGATAAAATCCACCTATGAAACGTAAAAAAGCAATGCTAAAAAAATGTAAAAAATAATAACAGTTAAAAATGATAAATAAGATAATTAAATAAAAATTATTTTTTGTAAATAAGATATTTATGTATGTTAGTATTGCCACAAAAAATATAATCATAAATATAATAATTATTATTGTTATAATAATACTTAATTATATTAATTATTCCATTCACTTACTTTGATAGACAAAGCGATTTTCAGCGTTTTGAAACCGCGCACGGGCCTGACCAGTTGCTTAAGCTTGCCCTGATCCGGCTCTAATCCTGCGAAAGCGAACTGCTCAAAACGGTTGATGATGTCTTGTTCCATTTTTGGGGTGATGGTTTCCCCCGGAGCAAAAGACAGCACACCGGATGTGTATTTATGTTTGAAGGTCAGGCTATCGATGAGTTCGCGTGTTTCATCAGGCTGACCGCGTAATAGAACAGGTTTATTGATTTCCCGGCCTTTTCGGTGTGGGTCGAGGAGATATTGGACAGGGCCGCGTCCTGCTCCGGTGCCGTAACGGGAAAAGCCAATAATCATTCGGCGATCTCAGTGATGGAGCGTTGAATGGCTATGAGATGGCTGACGACCTGAACCGTATCGGCGGCGTCCTGATAGGTATTAACCCATCGGTCGATCATGTTCAGGTTGGCGTTAATTCGATTAAGCATTGCGAGGCGTTTCTTTTCGTCCTCGCGGTTTCAGATACGGACTTTGCCAAGATGATCGCGTACCAAGGCCGACATGCTTAATCCCGCAGCATTGGCTTGCTCTTGAAGAGCGGCCCATTCGTCATCAGAGAAGCGGACCCGGAGCATGTGGGTGCGGATTTCTTTACTCATATCCAGTGTTCTAGCGTGCCTTGTTCTGATATAAAATAAGGCTACCCGATATTGCTACGCAAATCGGCGCCTTGGTCAGGGGGCAACGCCCCCTAACAACCCTTCTTAAGAGTGTGTAATGAAAAAAATTATAATTGGATTAATTATCTTTTCTAATTTTGTTTCATTAAAAGCTTATGGAGCTTCGGGTTCTAATAGCCAAGATGTTCTGAAGAATAATGAAAAATCCATTGAATGGTTTGAGAAGTATGCGCCTACAAAGAATGCTGATGACCAGTTTTTATTAGGGTTGGCTTATTTTATAGGCCAAGGCGTTCCACAGAATGATGAAAAAGCCGTTGAATGGTTTGAGAAATCTGCGGCTCAAGGGAATGCAGATGCTCAGGTACGTTTAGGGTATTGCTATTTTAATGGCCGAGGCGTTCCGGAGAATTATGAGAAAGCCGTTGAGTGGTATCAGAAATCTGCAGATCAAGGGAATGCTGAAGCGCAGTTTCGTTTAGGTTTGGCTTATGCTTGGGGCCGAGGCGTTCCGGAGAATTATGAGAAAGCCGTTGAGTGGTATCAGAAATCTGCGGATCAAGGGAATTCTGATGCTCAGTGGAATTTAGGGGGGGCTTATGTTTTAGGCCAAGGTGTTCCACGGAATGATGAAAAAGCCGTTGAATGGTTTGAGAAATCTGCGGATCAAGGGAATGCTTATGCTCAGGTACGTTTAGGTCTGGCCTATTCTTTTGGTCAAGGTGTTCCACGGAATGATGAAAAAGCCGTTGAGTGGTATCAGAAATCTGCGGCTCAAGGGAATCCTGATGCTCAGTGGCGTTTAGGTCTAGCCTATTTTTTAGGCCAAGGTGTTCCACGGAATGATGAAAAAGCCGTTGAGTGGTATCAGAAATCTGCGGCTCAAGGGAATCCTGATGCTCAGTGGCGTTTAGGTTTGGCCTATTTTAATGGCCAAGGTGTTCCACGGAATGATGAAAAAGCCGTTGAATGGTTTGAGAAATCTGCGGTTCAAGGGAATGCTTATGCTCAGTGGCGTTTAGGTTTGGCCTATTTTTTAGGCCAAGGTGCTCCACGGAATGATGAAAAAGCCGTTGAATGGTTTGAGAAATCTGCGGTTCAAGGGAATGCTAATGCTCAGTGGCGTTTAGGGTATTGCTATTTTTTAGGCCGAGGCGTTCCGGAGAATTATGAGAAAGCCGTTGAATGGTTTGAGAAATCTGCAGCTCAGGGGAACGCTGATGCTAAAAAAATATTAAAAATTTTACATGTAAAGGTACAATATTCGCGATGAATTGTCAGTTCTTTCATTCTTCTGATGAAAAGACTTGACGATGATCTTATAAAGAAGAATTCTATCTTCATCGTCCATCGCATGGTGGGCGGGAGCGTTTGCCGCGCTACCCACCCTTGATAGCCATGCACAGTTCAAGATCACACGGCTATCGTGTGTTGGTATTATATGCTCTCTCTTTCGTCTTAAAGTCTTTTTTGAAGCTCTGGCTCGATTTCATCATATCAGCCATCATCAAGCCGCTGTTTACAAGGCTCTTTTGTCCTTTGCAGGGAAGCAAGGATGTGTTCCTTCTCATGCGAGCTTAGCTGCTGAAGCGGGTGTGTGTGAACGCACGGTTCGCAATGCGTTGCGTGAAGCGCGGTTAAGAGGCTGGTAACTCACGTGGAAAGCGATGCCATTTGTAACTTATTGGAGGCGTGTTCATCCACTCCATCTAACACGATGAACTCAACGTGACAGCACAGTAACTCACAAGAGCCTTACTCATCAGCGATGACCTGACACACTACGCTAAACCTAATATAATTTCTCAAAAAAACATCATGCCAAAATTCTTTTATCCAGAAGAACGATTTCAATTGTAGTATTGAATGAATTATGTAAAATTTTAATAATAAAACATTCAAATCATATCTGAGGTAGAAATATGGATGCAATCGTCAGCCAGATAGGTGACCTTGCCGAAGCTGGCGAACGCATGATCGAGCGCCTTAGACGTAAGGCGTTCCTTCCAGACAGCCGCAAAGGGCTGAATATTCGTGTTGGGATAGCCGAGGCAGCTCAGCTATTGTGTTGTTCTACCAATCGAATACGCATGGCAGAAGACGATGGAAGGCTTCCCTCTGCCCCGTCTTCGAAAAATGGTCGTCGCCTTGGATATACCATTGAAGAACTGCTACATATGAGAGCTGTTCTCAATGCCTCTCCACAACGTACCCCACTCGACGTGCCAGCCATTATAGCAGTACAGAACTTTAAAGGTGGTGTAGGGAAATCCACAGTAACGACACACTTGGCTCATTACTTCGCGATTCAGGGGTATAGAGTTCTAGTAGTTGATTGCGATAGCCAAGCCACGACGACAACCCTTTTTGGCTTTAATCCTCATTTTAACATTACACGTGAAGAAACATTATATCCGTATTTATCGATCGATCCGACTGAATCAGACCTCGCCTATGCCGTTAAGTCAACACCTTGGCCAAATGTCGATCTGATCCCTTCTAACCTTGAATTATTCGACGTCGAATATGAGCTCGCCGCGGCAGGAAGTGATGGTCAATCTGTGCTCACTGCGCGCTTTCGTAAACTTAAGGAAGGACTAAACGTGCTTGCCAATCAGTATGATGTTGTGCTCCTCGATCCTCCTCCGGCTCTTGGCACAATCTCTTTAGCTGTCATGCAAGCAGCTAACGCACTTCTCGTACCACTCGCGGCTACAACACCGGACTTCTGTTCCACAGTGCAGTTCCTATCAATGATGGATCAAGTACTTCAACAATTAGCAAGCGCTGGCATCGAACTCGACTATAACTTCGTTCGATTAATTTGTTCTAAGTTTGATAGCAACGACCCCTCCCACGCCATGATCCGCTCGATCATGGAGCAAACGTTCGGGGCTGCCCTCCTACCCGTTCCCATTCTTGATTCAGCCGAGGTCAGCCATGCTGCTTTACGAATGATGACGGTCTATGAACTCGAAAAACCTATAGGCACTCCTAAGACGCATAAACGATGCCGTGCCAATCTGGATGAAGCATTAGGTCAAATTGAGCAACTCGTTCGGCAGTCATGGGGACGCGTAACTCCTGCAAAAGAAGATGAAGTTCTACATGCCTCAATATAACAAAATTTTCCTTCTTTGGTCTTCATCCTCTTATTCCGGTTACTAACCATGGCACGCAAACCTAACCCTTATCTTGCTTCACTACTTCATGATGATGATGAACCAAGTGAGATACAATCCCGATCAGAACGCGTACGCCCTTCTGCCTTATTACGCCGTGAAACAGCATTGGCGCGTGTGCAGTCTGGTGAAGTAAAACAGGTCACCCAACTTCATCTTGATCCAAAACGCGTACGGATATGGCCAGGGAACGCACGTATTTACGCACAACTTACTGAGGAACGCTGTTCCGATCTAATTGATTCACTCATTGCTGAGAATGGACAAAAAGTCCCCGCTATTGTGCGGCGCGTTACAGACGATCCTACATATGATTACGAGGTGATCGCCGGCACACGACGCCATTGGTCAATTTCCTGGCTCAGACAACATTCCTACCCTGACATGCAGTTTGTAGCCCAAGTTATGACGTTAGATGACGAAGCTGCATTCCGTTTGGCAGATATTGAAAACCGGGCCAGACAAGATATTTCTGATATCGAACGTGCGCGAAACTATGCTCAAGCAGTTAAACAATATTATGAAGGTAAACAGAAACGCATGGCTGAGCGTCTACGTGTCTCTGAAGGATGGCTTTCAAAAATGCTTCAAGTGGCTCGAATACCAGACAATATCCTTCAGGCTTTTTCTTCTTTAGAGACGATTCAACTCAAACCTGCATATGCCTTAGCACGAGAATTGGATGATACACATGCTCTTAAACGTGTTACAGCTAAGGCCCGCGTGATTGCTCGTGAACAACAAGAACTATATGCCCGTGGCGAACTTCCTATCCCATCATCAGATGTTTTACGCCGTTTGATGGACGCCGCAACAAGCCCTAGTCAAAAAACTCTTGTAGCGCCAATTGTCATCCAATCACGCCTTGGTCGCCCAGCACTAAGTGTTCAATCAACCAACCGACAAGGTGTTACAATCCGACTTCATGCTGGATCAGGGGCTACTAATGAGGAACTCCTACAAGCTCTTAATAAGGCTCTTTCAGAGCTTGATGCCACAGGGCGTGGAATACATCGATGATCTTTCCCCGGGGAAATTTACCATCACAATTCTTGCCACTAATATTTCGTCAAAAATTTCCCCGGGGAAAGATTATATATAAAAGTTCCTTATAAAGCTCTTATAGATCCAACAACTCACCACAGAAGACTTTTT